>PMYF01000319.1:13473-26982 GCA_003171295.1 Acidobacteriota bacterium
GCATCAGACACAACGAAAGCAGAACAAAAATACGGCGAATCATGATCGCTCCTTAGCGGCAGAAGTCGAGAGGGTTGAATTCTCTGATCACATTTCTGCGTCGGGGCGGCGGTCCCGTCAAGTGCCCGGGAGGAATTCTTACCGGACTGAGGGCTTGAGTCAAGCATTCCTGGGTCGCAGGTGGATTCCCACCCTTCGCTCAGGCTATACTCCCGCCGTCCAAATCATGCGCAATTCAATACGTCAGGGGGGCCGCATATGGTGCATAGACAAGTCAATCAAATCCCGGTGAGGCTGTGGCTCAGTGCTCTCGTGGTTCTGGTTTCCTTGCTGGGCGTGGGAATCGGGGGGGCCAAGGCCCAGACGGCGGATTCTTCCAGGATCCCCCCGCTGCAAAGCGTGCTTTACGGCGCGGCCTATTATCACGAGTACATGCCGTATGAGCGGCTGGATCAGGATGTGGCTCTCATGCAGCAGGCCGGCCTCAGCGTGGTGCGCATGGGGGAATCCACCTGGAGCTTGTGGGAGCCTGCCGACGGGCATTTCGAGTACGCTTGGATGGACCGCGTCGTCGCCGCCATGGGGAAGGCGGGCATCAAGGTCATTATGGGGACACCCACTTACTCGATTCCCACCTGGCTCTATCGCGCGCATCCGGAAGTTCTGGCGCAGCCGCTGGGTGGGGGCAAGGCGTTCTACGGCATGCGGCAGAACATGGACACGGATAGCCCCGTTTACCGCTTTTACGCCCAACGCGTGATTCGTAATCTGGTGGAACACTACAGAAACAATCCCACGGTAATTGGCTGGCAGATTGACAACGAAACGTCGGCCTATGGCGCCTCGAACCATGACGTCTTCGTGGGCTTCGTGAATCACCTGCGCGAGAAGTTCGGCACGACCGGCAATCTGAATAAGGCGTGGTTCCTCAATTACTGGGGCGAAGACGTGAACGCCTGGGAAGACTTGCCCACGCGCGACAGCGCGCAGAGCACCGGCTATAAGTTGGAGTGGTCGCGCTGGGAGCAGATGCGGGTGACGGATTTTCTGGCCTGGCAGGCCACACTGGTCCGCGAGTACCGCCGGCCCGATCAATTCGTCACCACCGATTTTGGCGGCGCCATGCGCCACGACGTGAATGAGGAAGCGATTGCCGCCTCTCTGGATGTCCCCGCGATCAATGTGTATCACGGCACGCAGGATCACTTCGACGGGGCGCAGCAAGCCCTGGACGAGGACTTTGCCCGTTCCCTGCGGGGAACGAATTTCCTGGTAACGGAGACCAACGCGCAATCCACGGATTGGACGTCGTCCTTCCAATTCCCACCCTATGACGGTCAGTTGCGGGCGGATGTTTACACGCATCTTGCCAACGGCGCGAACCTGGTGGAGTACTGGCACTGGGCGTCGATTGCGGCCAATCAGGAGACCTACTGGAAGGGGGTGCTGTCACACGATTTGGAACCCAACCGCGCCTATGCCGAAGTCTCCCGCACCGCCCATGAGCTGCAGAAGATCGGGCCGCACCTCGTTGACCTGAAGATCTCGAACCCCGCCGCCATCCTGTGGAGCCGCGACTCACTGAATGCCATCGAATTCATGCCCTTCACCTCGGGCGGTCCGCAATGGTCGCCGGCCCATCCGGCGGCGGACTACGCAACGCTGGTGCGGCAACTCCATAAGGCGCTCTATGACCTGAATGTAGGCGTGGACTTTGTCTTTCCGGAGACGCCGGACTTCTCACGCTACAAGCTGCTGGTGGTTCCGGCGCTCTATATCGCCGATGACGCCCTCCTCAACCGCATCGCGGATTACGTGAAGAACGGCGGGCACGTGGTGATGACCTTCAAGAGCGGTTTCGCCAATGAGAATTCGGCCGTGCGCTGGGTGCGGGCGCCGGGACCGCTGCGCGAGGCGGCGGGCTTCAGCTATCAGGAGTTTTCGAACATCGAGCAGCCGTTGGCACTCAAAGCCGATCCCTTCCATGCCGGTGTTGACAACAAGGTCAGCTACTGGGCGGAATTCCTCATGCCGGAACACGCGCAGCCACGCGCCTGGTACGACCACCCCTTCTTCGGACGCTGGCCGGCCATCACGGAGAACCACTATGGGTCGGGGACACTGCTCTACGAGGGAACCTATCTTTCCGATACGCTGCAAAAGTACGTGCTGCTTGACGTCCTGAAGGAAGCCACACTCGCCGGGCCCGATCAGCAGTTGCCCGCGGCGGTCCGTGTAAGGCACGGGGTGAATCGCCTCGGCAAGCGGCTCCATTACTACTTCAACTATTCGAGTGAACTGAAGTCGTTTGCCTACCCCTATGCGGCGGGGAAAGATCTTCTGACCGGCAGCGCCATCACGCAATCGATCACGCTCAAGCCGTGGGACGTGGCGATTGTGGAGGAAGAATAGCTTCGCTGCCACGCAGGGGACTGCCTCAAAACTCGGCGTTGCCCACTGTAGCGCCGCTCTATGAGCGGCGAAGTTGTTGAGCGGGTAGCCACGCACAGTGCTTTTCTGTCCGTGGGCTTTTCTCATGCGCGATACCCCAGCGGCAAGCGCACGTAATCAAGGGAGGAAATGGTTCCTGGGAGGAAATGGTTCCTGACACCATTTCCCCCTCTTCGCTCGTGTGTCTCTTTATGAAGGGCTAGATTAAGGCCTGGCCGGAATTGCTGCCTTGAGTTTCTTGATTCCGTCGCCGAGGATGAACGAGCGATGGAGGAACGTCTCTACCACGTCCATCATTGTGTTGAGTTCTTCCGGTTTCGGTCGCCATCCGCGATGTGCAGCCGCACTCCCCGCGTCAACGAGAACGCCCAGAGCGGGGTAGCGCAGACTTTGTGCCGTTCAAAGTCTGCGGTTCTTAACATGGTAAGCGTCCACTTTTTATGAACATGCGGCTACGGCGATCGAAGCCCAGAACCGCGGGTCGTGGCTGGGGGAAAGCCGCAGACTCTCTGAGATGCGAGAGTCTGCGCTACCCTGCTCCCTGACACCGTTTCTCCCCGTTAGGGTTGCCCCGGCGCGTCATGTCTCGTCAACGCGCCCGTAATGTTACTTCCTGGTAGCCTGTAAACTTTTAAAATCTCGTCAGAAACTACGGCCAGAAGGGCTCCGTCCGGAGAGAGTGCCAATTGGTTCACATGACGTTCCCAGGGGGACCACGGTGAGGTGCCTTCGACTTTCACCGCGTAAACCGCCCGCCGGTCCGGTACGCTGTACACAACTACCCGGTAGTTTGACGCAAACGCGTACATGTCCAATCCGGGGTCCGTGATGCCTCTTTGCCGATTCTCGATGACCGCGAACTTTTCGCCTCCGCTCGATGCCAAGGTCGAGCCAAAGGACCGATTTTTTTCTAAAATTACTCGGAACAATAGAGCGCCGTCCACTGTCGCCACAGCCATTTCGTGCCCAGCCTCAACAACAACTGTTCCATCATTCACGAAGAACGCAGACTTGTGCGGGTAGTCCTCGAATTGCTTATCCATTCCGACAGGCTGAAATGTGTGCCAGGACTGGTCAATCCCCCGAAGGCAAATCACCAACGATTTTCCGCAACGCCCAACCAGCCAATGACTTGAAATGCCGTCGATGCGGTCTTTTTCGGCCCAATCAGCAGCGGCAGCGAATGTCCCAACATCCACCAGCGTATTCTGATAACTCGTTCCGAACGCATAGGAGGAAAGCAGCAGCAATTGTCTGCTCGGAGAAATGCTTCGACAATCTCGATCACTTGCCAGATGTTGTTCTCGAATAGTCTCAAAGCTGGCCGAGGACAAACGGAGTACGTTTCCCGTGCAGACGAGAAACTTCCCGTCATTCACCCCTAGGAAGCCAACTGGATAGGAGGGAGTGGACCACTCGTGCAAGCCTTGTTTCTGACCCGTTCTTGCGTCAAGAACAAGAACGTGGAGATGCGCAGGTTCGGGCGTGCTTGGAGCGGTGTTCTTGGTCACATGGCGGTCGTCGAGCGTAAGCCATGACACCGCAAGACGGTTGATGTCAGTAAAGGCAACAAACGTGGGTAAGCGTTTCTCGCCGTCAAATGTCTTGTATCCGAGGTTGCGAAGGTTCACTTCCCAGAACGGATGGTCTTTGCTCAGGGCTGATTCTGGGTCTTGTGCGTGCCCTGGGTCCACAAACACGAACGCGACTACAATCAGGAATACAGCAAATGAGTTCCTAAGCGGAATTCTCATTATCGACCTCTGGCCCGACCGGCAGCATACTCCTGACCACCGCTGAACGCAATTGTCAGTCGGGTTTGCACTGCAAAGTGCTCCCATGAGCAAGCAGGTAGCGCAAAGTTAGGCGCAGGTTGCCTTACTCTGCGGTTCTTAACATGATAACCTCAACATGTTTATTAACATCCACGGACGAAAGGCCGCGGAGTAATCCCACTCGAAGCGGGATAACTCCGCGCTACCTGCTTCAAAGTCGACAGCCTCCGCGTTTTCGCCTGACCAGGCGAAGCGGGGTTTCGAAGCAATGGGCAGTTTCCTTTAGCCTCCTCTTGCGGAACGCCCGAGGTTCTACCGCAGCCGCGGCCGCACCATTTGAATGTACTCGTCAAACACCTGGCGGTTGTGTTCCGGGCCGGTGCTTGTGACGTTGGGAGAGACGAAAGGCCGCACCTTGACCCCCTGCGCCTGAAGTTGCGTGGCCGTTTCGGCGACGAGCGCCATGGAGAGGGTGATGACCGCGAAGGTGGAACTGGCTGCCACGGCCAAGCTGTAACCCGACACGAGTTTTGACATCAAGTGGGTGCAGATCGGAGCGGTGGTATTTCGCAAGGATTGCAGTGGCTTACGGGCTGGGCGCGAGGAGAGCGGATTCCCGGCGCTTTGCAGTGAAGTCCAACGCGAAAGAAGGGTTGGAAGATGTGCCGGTAATTGCAAAGGGAACCACCGTAACGGATTTCTGTTTCAGGAGCGGAGCGACTGCCTTCAGCACCAGTGCTTTGAATCCCGACGTGGTGTCGGATAACTTTCCGTCGGTGTACAAAACTCCATGGAGATCAACTTTTCGGTCTATCAAGCCGTAGGTGCCCTGAATCTGCGCGCGGGTGCCGGGAGCGCTGAAGGAGACATTGGACAGCGTGGCGACGCCATTTTTCACCGAGACCTGCCCCGTAAACTGCGAGAGCACCGTTTCCGGGTCTTCGGCTTGCTGCTCTTTGTTCTCGCCGCGCGCACTCTGGGTTAAGGCATTAACCGGTTGCTGGACTTTTGGGTTGGTGAAGCGTCCGCTGCCAATGCCGCAACTGCCGGCAAGATCCAGCTTCCGCAAGAATCCCGGAGGCCCCGGCGGCACTTGTACTTTCGCCCGCAGGTTGATACTGCCGGTCAGCGACGGGCGTTTCTCGTTCGTAAACAGGGACAACAAATCCTCAATGCGGCCTTCCTTCACGGCCATCTCCAGCCGAATTGTTTTTCCGTGCTGGCCATGCTGCCCGGCTACGCTACCCTTTGACGTCACCGTGGTTCGCTGAAAGTGCGCGTCCACGTTCTGGAGATACGTGTCTCCATTGGTTCCGTCCACAACCGCCTGGAATTTCGAATTCAGGTGAACGGTGTGGCTGCTCCCGGATACGCGGAAATCGGGCACGTCGGCTTCGCCATTTGCATCGATATGGCCGAGGGTACCGCTAAACTTGCCTTGGGACGATAGGGTGCCGGAGATACCCTCGAACACCGCCAGGTCCGCGTGTTCATAGGTGTAGGAACCCGTCACCGGAGTACTGCCGGGGTCATCCTCATTCCAAGGGCCGATCTTACCCTCCGACCGGATTTCCCCTGGCGGCTCGGTATTGAGCAACGCTACATGGTAGGGGATGACCCCTTTCTCTCCGACATTGTCCAATGTCAACCGATGAACCTGCAGCTTGAAGGGTTCTTGGCCCGGCTGCCGGGGCATAAACTCCAACAGAGCGCCATCCGTTTTGATCTCGCCAATCGTGATCGAAGCGCCCGTGGTGCTGGTCGTCAACGGCAGCACACTCGGTGGCTGGCCGCTCGGACCCGGTGGCGGTATTAGCACCTGCAACCCCTTTACCTCGACCTCATCCAGGCGCGGGTGAATCCGTAAAAGGCCATTGTAGCTTCCGCGAATGATCAACGTCCGGACCGTGATCAACGGTGGCAGGTCCGTGCGTTTCCGGTGCAGGAAATTGACCCCTTCCGCCACGCACCCCGGGGGAAAGTAGGTTTTGCGGAAGCTGCGGATCTGGACGGTTCGGGCGAATCGGTCCTGCAGTGCTTTGGTGACAGCCTGTTGCGTGTATGGCCATTTGCAGGCCAACACGATCACTACGATGGCGGCGATGCCGATGAGCGATGCTCCGATCATCAGCCACCAGCGTCCAGGCGCCCACCACTGTTCCGGCGTGTGGACCTTCCCCGTGCCGCCGCGTGACGAAATCGTGGAAGACTCCCCAGTCACTTATATAACCCTCGAGTGTATTTAGACTTATACGGAATTTCCCATCCTGATCACGTGTATCCCTATTTGAACGGGAATGATCTTCAGGTCAATCAGCGCGGAATTCGCCGAACTCTGTTGCGTGTCCACGGCGTCCTCCTCTCCTCGTCGCCAAATAGGCGAGAGAAACTTTAAGACCTAGTGTCCTTATATCCTGTGGGGAGTTTATGTGTCAGCTCAGTATTGCTCGTACGTTTGGTCAAAAGTGCTCGTTCTACGTATACGAAGGGGAAAATGCAAGGAAGGCTTAACCAGAATTTCCGATTTAGGCTTCCCTGCTTGTGCCTGCGAACAATTCCGTAGTGGGTCAGTTTGGTTTTTNNTCAATAGATTCCGGCGCTCATCGAGCGCCGCTACAGCAAACTGACCCACTACCAGCAATTCGGCCGAATTACATTGATTGAGGTTATCGAATTTGCCTGATAAGTTCTTTCATGTCGCCAAGTGTTGGCCTATGAAGGTTGCAGGCCGCTTCGTTGGACCCCGGCAGGTGATACGGGCTTTTCGAAGCAATGGGCAGATTCCCTTAGTCTCCTCTTGCGGAACGCCCAAGGTTCTACCGCAGCCGCGGCCTCACCTTTTGAATGTACTCGTCAAACATCTGGCGGTTGTGTTCCGGGCCGGTGGTCGTGACGTTGGAAGAGACGAAAGGCGGCACCTTGACGCCCCGCGCCTGCATGTTGCCAGCCGAATCTGTCCTGATCAAGATATCGTCGGGTGGTCCGGTCGGGGACTGGCGCGAGTCGCGCGGCGCCCCAAGATCAGTTGCAGTTGATCGGGACGGCCCAGATCAAGGTTCTCGCGGATGACTTCCGCGAAGAAGAGGCGGCCTGGGGCGGGACGGACAAAGGGTCGCGGAGCGGGCAATCTCTGAACAATCGCCGCAGGGCTGACCGCATCGGCGTACGCCGAAAGGCGTGGCCGAAGTGTGGGTCTGGATAAACCCTGCGGCGTTACTCGCGATCAATCCCAGCGAGTGCTATGCCACCACAAACTTCCTCGAAGGGAACTTCCGGGGAGTCAGGCGGTGTACCTTCACAACTACAGCGCTAAGCGGCCCAGGGACGCCGCTCAGAAAGTGGCAAGATTTCTTCTGAGTGCGCCGTAGCCCGGACAAGTGCAGGTTGCTGAAAGAACGTGCAATTGTGGGCCAGGGGCACCCATCGATTATATCGATGTCGCGCAGCGTAGAACCGACCGCTCAGTCCCGGCAGCCATTTTTCAGAGCTAACTCGTAGCCGTCGGCCCGAACCTTGCTCCGACCCTCCAAATCCGATGGCTTACTCATACCTCAGCGCCACTATGGGATCAACCCTGGTCGCCCGGCGGGCGGGGATGTAACATGCCAGCAGCGCCACGCCTGTCAGAATCAGCGAGACCACGGCAAATGTGAGCGGATCAGCCGGTCTCACGCCATAGAGCAAGCTCGACAGGAGGCGCGTTAACCTCAGGGCCCCGACAATTCCGATCGCGACGCCAGCCAGAGCGGGCCTGAGCCCTTCCCCAATGACCATCCTGAGAACATCGCCCTTCTGCGCCCCCACCGCCATGCGAATGCCGATCTCGTGTGTGCGTTGGACGACGATGAAAGAGATCACACCATAGATCCCCAGGCAGGCCAGCAGCAACGCCAAACCCGCAAAGCCACTGAGAAGTAAAGTGATGAAACGCGGCCCCGCCACCGACTCCGCGAAATACTGGTCGAGGGTCTCCACATGGTAAATGGGCGCGTTCTTATCCAAGGAGGTTACCTGGCGGCGAGCCGTCTCGACAATGCTGCGTGGATCATTTGCCGTGCGTACCACAAAAAATATGGTACCGAAGGGGCTCTGCGCTAAGGGGGCATACACCTCGGGAGCGGCTGCGGTGCCCAGGCCGCTTTGTTTCACATCAACGATCACGCCCACGATTTCGCGCATCGGCTGCTCGCCTGGGGCGTAACCGTTACCGATACCGGGCCGGACGTGCTTCCCAATCGGGTCCTGGTTCGGGAAAAAGCGCCGCGCCAGCGTCTGGTTGACGATCACCACCGGGGTAGATTTCGAATCGTCAAGTTCGGCAAAGTCCCGTCCGGCAACGAGGGCTATACCCAGCGTTCGAAAATAGTTCGGTTCCACCGCGTTGAAATCAGCCGAGGGTCGTGAGCCCGTCGGCGTGGGCTCGCCCTCAGTTTCAATACTCGCGCTGATGTTGTCCCCCGTCAGAGGCAGCGACGCGACCGCACTGGCCGAACTGACGCCCGGAAGTGCTATCATCCGCCCCACGACCTCGCGAAAGAATCTCGGCACCTGCGCGCCTTGCTTTCCCGCCGGCGAATCGAGCTGAAACGTTAAGACATGATTTGGGTTGAATCCCGGATCAACCCGAGTGAGGTGCAGAAGGCTCTGAATCAACAGGCCCGCGCCGAGCAGCAGCACTATGGCCAAGGCGACCTCACTTACCACCAGAGCGCCGCGCAAGCGGCCGTGCTCTTTTCTCCCGCTTCCCGAGCCCCGACCACTCTCGTTGAGCGATTCGGGGAGGCTCATTTTTGCGACCCGCAGGGCGGGAGCGAGACCGAACAAGATTCCCGCCACGAGCGAGATCAGAAAAGCGAAGCTGAGCAGGCGAGCGTCGAGGCCGATGGCGTTCAGGCGTGGCATCTCAGCCGGGATGAATCGCACGAGTAACCGGAGCGACGCTAGCGCCAGCGCGAGACCGAGGCCACCCCCTAAGAGGCCCAGCGCAACACTTTCAGTGAGCAGTTGGCGAGTCACTCGACGGCGGCTGGCACCGAGGGCAGCCCGGAGGGCCATCTCCTTGTGCCGCCCGGTTGCCCGCGCCAGCAGCAGGTTTGCCACATTGACGCACACGATCAGCAGAACGCAGCCCACGGCCCCCAGCAACACGAGCAGCGGCGCACGGAGAGGGCCGATGAGACCCTGGATCTCCGGTACAATTCGCACGGTGCGCGGCTTGTTCTCGGGGTATTGCTTGTTCATCGCGCCGGTGATCGCAGCCACCTCGGCTTGCGCCTGCGTGAGCTTGACCCCGGTTTTCAGCAGGCCAACAACGTCGAGATAGTGTCCGCCCCGCTGTGTGGTCATCGCGTTCGCGCCACCTCGGGCATCAACGGCGATCGTAGTCCATAGCTCGATGGGCTCCGCCTGAATGGGGTACTGGAACGCCGGGGGCATGACCCCGACCACCGTGAAGGGTTGGTCCCCGAGCTGAATCGTGCGACCCAGCACCGACGCGTCAGGACTGAACTCTCGTTGCCACAAGCCATAGCTCAGAATAACAGCATCGGTCCCACTCGTCGCGGCGGGGTTGTCTTCTTCCGGGAGGAAGCTGCGCCCGAGTGCGGGAGTAACCCCGAGCAGAGAAAATAGTTGCGCGGACACTACCGCCCCCTGCAAATGGAGTGGCTCAGGAGGGCCGATCAGAGTAAAGTCGTCCGTTCGGAAAGCAGCCATGCCCTCGACGACGTGATTCCGTGCCCGCCAATCAAGGAAATCCGGATAGGACGCCTCACCACTGCCAACGCCAGTGGCAGCAAACACCGACCTAATTCGTACCAAGCGGTCAGCGGTGGGAAAAGGCAGCGGCTTGAGCATTACGGTATCCACAATGCTAAAGATCGCGGTTGTCGCCCCGATCCCCAAAGACAGAGTCAGGATTGCGGTAGCTGCGAAGCCGGGATTCCTCCTGAGCACCCGCAGGCCATAGCGGACGTCTTGCACGAGGCGGTCCCACCATAGCCAGCGGCCCGATTCGTAGAAGCGCTCCTGAGCTTGGGTGACGTTGCCGAAGGCACGCCGCGCCGCCATGCGAGCCTCTTCATCACTCAGGCCCTGCTCTTTCAACTGCTCCGCCTCGAGTTCGAGATGCGCTTCGATTTCCGCGACGAAATCGGTCTGTTTGCGCTTTCGCCAGAACATCGTCTTAACCCTCCCCGGCCTCGGGTCCCAGCACCCGCCCGATGGCCGCCGCCAGTCGCCGCCACTTCGTCGTTTCCTTGACGAGCTGCTTGCGGCCCAGTCGCGTGAGCGTGTAGAAGCGCGCCCTGCGGTTGTTCGCGGAGGTCCCCCACTCGGCCGCGATCCAAGCGCGCTCTTCCAGGCGCTGGAGCGCGGGATAAAGGGCCCCGTGCTCGACCAGCAGTTCGTCCTCGGACGTCTGCTGAATGGCGCGCCCGATACCCTGCCCGTGCTGTGGGCCGAAGATCAGCGTCCGCAGGATCAGCAGGTCCAACGTGCCTTGCAAGAGTTCCAGCCGGTCTTTTTCCTTTTGGGTAGACATATAACCCAAGTATCCATATGTTGGGTAAGATGTCAACCCAAAAAGTTACGCGCAAGACATCCGCGGCGATGGTCGCACTCGGGAAGTAAGCTTTGCGTGGTCCAGTGGGCGGGTCGTTGTCCCGAAACGGGGTTCGGGGCCTCGAAGCGGACTTCCGGGGAGTCAGGGGTTGCACTTCTACGACGAGCGAGTTATCCGGCCTGTTGGCACCCCGCAGCCCAGAAGGTGGCAAGGTTTCTTCCGAATACGCCGTCATGCCGGAACGACGAGCACCCGTCTTCTCCCGGCACGAACTCCAGACCCAAATCCCACGGGTGGAGTTGCCCGAAGAGGCGCGGTGGGCCCCAGGCCTACATTCTGTGAACATTCCGATTAGGTATAAGAACTACGACGTAAAGTTAATCAACCTCAGCAGACGGGCCACTCTCGTTCTTCGGTGGGTTCAAGAAAAAGGAGAGGAGGCGAAATCTGAGCTGCAGAGGTATTCGTGGAGCAGCCGCCTGGCCGAAGTCGTCGATGCGGCACTTTCGGTCGCCGGCAATTACGATGTCTTTCTCAGTTGCTTCCCAATGTGGCATCGTAACAAGCTCTTGGCGGAACTCTGTTCAGGCTCGACAGTGCGGTTCACGGTTCCCGGAGGGGCTCCTACAAGGCGGGTATCAGCGTTTTACAAAGGCTTTAGGCCGGTCTCTAAGCCCGTCCAGGACGAAGGCTTGGTACTCACTGCCGACCAAGAGCGGGAGCGGCCCGCTGTGGTGTCCCAGTGCTTCTATGCCCGCGATCTAGCCATGGCGTATCTCGAACCACTGGCGCTGTATCAGTCGTTGCTTTCCTCGTATCTTGATCGCCTCAATGCGGCGTTCCGGCGCGATGACTCCTTTGACCTGGGACCTTAGCCCCGAGGCCCCCTCTCTGAAGACGCGGTAATTTCCGCCGGTTCTGCGCTTTGGTTGCCCCTCATTAGCTGGGTGAGCATTCTGGGTGAGCACCCTTGACCAAACGGGTGGTCGGTATTAAACTGTCGCGCGAATCAACCCAGGGTATAAGAGGTGGGCCTCTAGCTGGCAGTCAGGCTCTGGTGGGGAAGCGCATGACGTTCTCCCGGCTTCGCTTGCAAAAAGGAGCCGGCCCCCCGCAGATGTGGCGGCTCGTAATTTGAGCACATAAGGCAGTCCCAAGAAAGCCTGAACCGTTTCGGGCAACCAAATCCGGCATAGCAAAGGACTATTGTGGCAAAAAGGGACTTTCAAACAGCGAAGGCAGGCGAACGAACAAATGCTGCCGGGAAGCCGGTAAGCAATAGGGTCCTTCTGTCGATTTCCGACAACGAATACCATGCAATCCGTCCTCACCTGGAATTTCTCAGCATGCCTCCCCATCTTAGTCTTTACGAACCGAACGATCCGCTGGAGTTTGTATATTTCCCGAATGCAGGTATGGTGTCTCTCGTAATTGAGACGGAAGACGGAAGGACTGTGGAAGTAGGTGAAGTGGGGAAGGAAGGGTTTGCAGGGATTCCGGCGGCGGTTGGCATGAGGAGGAGCCAAGTGCGCGAGGTCGTACAAATCGCCGGAGATGGGTTCAGGGTGAGCGTCGACGCATTGCAAAGAGTCTTGCGGTCAAGTCCACAACTTCAACTGATTCTGGCTCGCTATGCAGTAAGTCAGGGGATGCAAATCGCCCAAACCGCCGCGTGCAATCGACTTCACAATATCGAACAGCGCTTCGCACGCTGGCTACTCATCACTCAGGACAGGGTGGATTCCCCGACGTTCGCCATCACCCACGATTTCCTTGCCACGATGCTAGGGACGGACCGGCCCACGGTAAGCTTGGCAGCGGGAATATTACAGAAAAAGGGGGCTATCAAGTGGACCCGTAGTGCCGTGCAGATTCTGAGCCGCGCGAAGCTTGGAAAGTGCGCCTGCGAGTGTTACGCAGCTATCCAGGAGGACAGGTATGGCGGTGGACCCTTACGTCAAGGAGAGGCTTTCAAGCCGCGCGCTTGCGCGTACGCGTGAAGGCTGCCGGAAAGACAACAATCGATAAGATCCTTGTGTCGATTCCCGCCAGCGTTACCGCGCAATTCGTCCTCACCTGGAACTTCTCACCTTGCCACACCCATACACCCTTCACGAACCGAGTGAACCACTAGAGTTTGCCTATTTTCTGAATGCAGGTTGGTGTCACTTGTGGTCGCCACGGAAGATGGAAAACTGTTAAACCGGGTGTGGTCGGGCGGGTTCGAGGGACGCCGACGGCGGTTGGCCTGACCAGAAGCCTAAGTGTATACGCGTGCCGCAGTGAGGATTTTGAACCACAAGAAACTTAGAGACTCCGCTTGGGCGTTACGGAGTTATGCGGCAATTCAACGGCGAGCTTCGCCCCAGAAAATATTCCAAGCCGGTGTTCGGCAGCCTACAGACAGAACCTTCTCCGAAAGCTAACATCTCAGCCAGTGGATAACTAGAGTTCAGGATCGAAAATCTGAGTTGATATGTTTGCGTGCAGTTTCCATCCTGAAATCCACGGGCTCGCCTTCAGCAAGGAGAAAGGAAAGGTCGCTATGACGCCACAGAAGAGGCAGCCAAAGGTTGACAAGGCCAACGACAAAGGCAAGCCTACACTTGCTACAGCAAACGAGAAGCCTCAGCCCGTCGATTGGGCAGCCTTCCTCGCAGGAATGTTACGCGGGAAAACCGTTCTAGAATTCGGCGCGAACCGCACGATCTTCGCGCAGGG
>PMYF01000319.1:26992-27197 GCA_003171295.1 Acidobacteriota bacterium
GTCACTATTCTGGGCGCCAACGAGTTCTTCGGTGAGGGATGCCTTGCCGGCCAGCTTTTGCGCATCTCAGCGGCTAGCGCGGTGACGGATTGCACTCTTTACAGGATCGAGAAGCCGCTGATGGTGCGGATGCTCCACGAGCAGCACGGAATCTCGGAATTGTTCGTCACGCACCTGCTTACCCGCAACATTCGATTTGAAGAGG
>PMYF01000319.1:27277-32571 GCA_003171295.1 Acidobacteriota bacterium
CATTTCATGAATAAGTTCAGGAAGCTTGGCTTTGTCGATTACACCGGCAGCGGCGGGTTGACGGTCAACAGTGGCCTCTTGGGCGTAGTCCTGCACGACTAGCATCCATGTCGCAAACCCTCGCTAATTTCCACCGGTCCCGCCCGCAATAGTCCTTCGTCAACCTAGTTGAGCAATTTTGACCAGACGTATAGTCGATATTGAACTGACAAGCGAATTGTAGTATATCCTACAGTCCAGCTCAGAACTTGCAGGAGGCCGCTATGGTCGTACGAGCGGTTGCCATAAAAGGGAAACTTGGTCGGGAGGTGGAGGTTTTCAGGCCTAGGAAGATAAGTCATCCCGTTCATTGGGAAGCCATCCTCGATAGGATCCCCGGCGTGAAGACGGTCATAGAATGCGGCGCAGGGCACGACATCTTCTGCCAAGGCCAAGCTGCTGATTCGGTATTCTACGTCCGTCGAGGCAAGGTGAAACTCACGGTCCTTTCGCGCCAGCGCAAGGAAGCCATCGTCTGTACTCTGGAGGCGGGTGACTTCTTCGGCGAGGGTTGCCTGGCAGGCCAGAGGTTGCGCATCGCAACGGCTAGTGCGATCACCGATTGCATTCTTGACTGGCTCGATAAGCGATTCATGGCGCTCATGCTGCACGAACACCATGACGTGTCGGAATTCTTCGTCAGGCATCTGCTGGAGCGCTATATCCACTACGAACAGGATCTGCTGCATCAGCTCTTCGACTCCAGTGAGAAGCGTCTGGCACGGACTCTCTTAAGGCTGGCTCATTTTGGCAAGAAAAGTAGATCGGAAACTATAGTTCCCAGCATCAATCAGCAAAACTTGGCCAAAATGGTCGGTACAACGCGGTCGCGGATCAGTGTTTTCATGAATAAGTTCAAGAAGCTCGGCTTTGTCGATTACAATGGCGAGATGAACTTGACAGTCAATGATAGCCTCCTCAGTGTTCTCCTGCACGATTAGTCAGGGATGCCTCGGCCTTACGCCCGAGGCCCCGTTCCTGCCGCCTGCCGGCTATCCGCCAGAGTTAAGGCTTCGTACCCCAAGGGTTGCGGCCCTTGCCACCCTGGATGTGGATGACCATCCTTTGACTATCGATGTCGCTGACCTTCAAGTGAGCCACTTCGGCGCGGCGTGCTCCGGTGGCGTAGAGGGTCATCAGCAGAATGCGGTAGAAGGGAGTGGGCGCTGCGTTAATGAGTTGGGCGACCTCCTCCTGGCTCAGCTCATTGGGCAGGCGCAGCACTTTCTTGGGATAGGGCGTCTCCGCCACGCTCCAGGGCCTCCTCAAAGTCCTAACGAAGGAGAAGCGCAGCGCGCCCAGCCGTTGGTTGACGGTGTTCGGGTCCAGCTTTGACTGACGAAACAAATAGGTCTGGTACTGGCGGATGTGCTCGGGACCCAACTGGTCCGGAGGGCGGTGGAAGTTACGGGCAAAATCTTCCACCGCAGGGATGTAACACTCGGTGCTCCTCGGAGAGTAATTTCGACGCTCGAGTTCTTCGTGCATCATTCTGCGTAAACGGGTCATAAGGAACCTCCTTCTTATGATCCGACGATACCCCGATCACACCTCCCCTGTCGGCCTCCACCCACGCGCAACGTCCGCCGCCCCGGCTTCGTCCAAACGGCGTTCGAGGGAATAGCTCCTCGTTAGCCGCCAAGTGTTGATCTAAGAAGGTTGTCGGCCGCTTCATTGGACTCCAGGAGGCGAAGCGGGCTTTTCGAAGCGATGGGCAGATTCCTTTAGCCTCCTCTTGCGGAACGCCCGAGGTTCTACCGCAGCCGCGGCCGCACCATTTGAATGTACTCGTCAAACACCTGGCGATTGTGTTCCGGGCCGGTGCTTGTGACGTTGGGAGAGACAAAAGGCCGCACCTTGACGCCCCGCGCCTGAAGTTGCGTGGCCGTTTCGGCGACGAGCGCCATGGAAAGCGTGATGACCGCGAAGGTGGAGCTGGCCGCCACGGGGAAATCTCCCACCTGGACCAGAGAGTCCTGGGGCGGGCAGCAGTTGTCGAGCACGACATCCGCGAGGTCCGCCAGCTTCTTGCCGCTGGAATGCGTGGCGCGGGCCAGGCGGGCGTTTTCGGCGGAAGTCACCGCGACCACCTTCATGCCCAGGGATTTTGCGTGCAGGGCCACTTCCACGGGCGCGGCGTTCAGGCCGCCGTGCGAATAGACGACCATGGTGTCGATGGCTTCGAACTGGAAGTTCGAGAGGAAATGCTGAATGTAACCTTCCGTGCGTTCCAGATGCAGAAGTTCCCGCGCTCCGCCCGGCCCCACCACATTGAACCACATCAGGCGCGGGTCCATGATGGGATGAAACCCTGCGAAGCTCCCGTAGCGCGGAAAGACGTCAAGCACGGGGATGACCGAATGCCCGCTCCCGAACAGGTGCACCAGCCCGCCTCCGGCAATCGAGTTGGCGGAGAATCCTGCAGCTTTCTGGATATTGCCAAGTTGGGTGTTACGAATGCGATCGTAAACTTTCTGGGCTTCAACAAAATACTTTTCTGCTGACATGAGGTACCTTCCTCTCTGTGAATTAGCAGGGTGCGGAAAAACCCCTGACGGACGGTGTAGCGGCGATTTTATATCGCCACAACGGCAATGGAACCAATCCGGCGGTGGCGACGTAAAGTCGCCGCTACATGTTTTTCAGCACCCTGGTTAGAGCGTAGCGCGCGGCGCCGAGAATCCCCGCGTCCTCCCCCAGGTGGGAGCGCACGATGCGAACCTGTCGCGAGCCGAGTGGCTGGCCCCATTGCCGGACGGCGTGCCGCAGAGGTCTGAGGATGAGTTCGCCGGCGCCGGCGAGCCCGCCTCCCAGGACCACAACCTCGGGATTCAGCAGGCTGACGATGTTTGCTACTCCCCGGCCCAGGTTGCCGCCGATTTCTTCCAGCACTGCCCGCGCCGTCCTGTCGCCCCGGCGCGCCGCCTGCGTCACGATTTCGCCGGTTATCCGCCCGCCCTGCGCGTCGGCGAGAGTCTTGATCAGGCTGCGGGGATTCTTGCGCAGGGCTTGCTCGGCGAACCTGGCCACCGCGGGCCCCGCTCCCTGGGATTCCAGGCAACCGACTTGGGCGAAGTGCGGCTGCCACTTGTCGCTGACGGCAAGCCAGCCTGCCGCGCCTGCCAGGCCGCGCGTTCCCGGCACGACTTTGCCCTCGATGATCAACCCTGCTCCAATGCCGGTCCCGACCGTCAGAAAGACAAGATTTTTGATCCGCTTCCCGCGCCCCACGCCCCGCCAAGACTCCGCCAAAGCCTGCACGTTGCGGTCGCCTTCCACGAACACCGGGCGGGCGAGGCTTTCTTTGAGCAGACGCTTCAGGGGCACCCGGGTCCAGCCGGGGAGATTAGGCGCCCACACGGTTTCGGTGACGGGGTCGAACGCCCCGGGCACGCCCACGCCGACGGCGAGGATCTTCGACCAGTCAACGTTGGCTGACCGCACCGCAGCCTGCGCGGCGTCGAAGAGCGCGGCGAGATCGCGCTTTATGCCTGCGGCGGGCGTGGGCAATCGCACGGCACAGAGCAGCTTCCCAGTCGAGTCAACCACGCCCGCGGCGATTTTGGTTCCGCCCAAATCAAGGCCGAGCACCAGACTCTTTCCCATCGCATGGACTCCTGGGGACCAAATGGAAACCCGTCATTATAGCTCGAACCTCTCCGCAGGGATCTAGAGCGTGCTAATAAGGGTTTATACAGGTTTGTCAAGCTGCGAGAGGGGAGGGGCCGGTTGTCCTCTACTGTAAGTTGGTTTCACCCATCAGGAAATTATCGATACTGCGGGCGGCGTTGCGTCCTTCGGAAATCGCCCAGACCACCAGCGATTGACCACGGCGCATGTCGCCGGCGGCGAAGACGCCGGCGACTGAACACATGTGATTCGCGCCGGTCTCAACGTTCCCGCGCGCCTCGAGTTTCACGCCGAGGGTTTCGATCATTCCATTCCTGACCGGGCCGGTGAAGCCCATGGCGATTAACACCAGGTCAGCATCCATCGTGAACTCGGTCCCCGGCACCAGCTCAAACTTGGGTGGCGGCCCGACGCGGACCGCGTGCAACTGCTTTACATGTCCGGTTTCATCGCCCGTGAATCGCAACGTAGCGACCGCCCAGTCGCGAATGCCGCCTTCTTCGTGCGCGCTCTCGGTGCGCAACTGCAGCGGCCAGAGCGGCCAAGGGGTACTCGGCGAGCGCTCCAGGGGCGGCTGGGGCATGATTTCAAATTGCTGAACGGAGGCGGCCTTTTGCCGATGTGCGGTGCCCAGGCAATCGGCGCCCGTATCGCCGCCGCCGATAATCACCACGCGTTGGCTGGTAGCGAGAATCTGCCCGTCCACAATCTCGCCCGCCACGCGGCGGTTTTGCTGCGGGAGATACTCCATGGCGAAGTGAATTCCCTGCAACTGCCGCCCCGGCACGGGGAGGTCACGCGGACTTTCCGCGCCGCCCGTCAGCAGTAAGGCGTCGAACTCGCGGCGCAAATCTTCCACGGGGAAGTTCCTTCCAACGTGAGCCCCCGTTTGGAAGGTTACACCTTCCTGAAGCATCTGATCCAGCCGCCGGTCGAGGATATCCTTCTGGAGCTTGAAATCCGGGATGCCATACCGCAGCAGGCCGCCGATGCGGTCGGCCTTTTCGAATACCGTCACGGCATGCCCCGCGCGATTCAGTTGCTGCGCGGCGGCGAGCCCCGACGGTCCTGATCCCACGATCGCCACACGCTTGCCGGTGCGGCGCGCGGGAACTTCAGGCCGGATCCAACCCTCCTGAAAAGCGCGCTCGATGATGGTCTTCTCGATGTTCTTGATGGTTACGGGTGGCTCATTGATCCCCAGCACGCAGGCGGTCTCGCAGGGGGCAGGGCAGACGCGGCCCGTGAACTCAGGGAAATTGTTGGTGGCGTGGAGCGTGCGGATGGCTTCCTTCCAGCGCCCGCGGTAAACCAGGTCATTCCAATCAGGGATAATGTTCTTGAGGGGGCAACCCGTGTGGCAGAAGGGCACGCCGCAGTCCATGCAACGCGCCGCCTGCGTGCGCAACTTCGGCTCGGGGAACTCCTGGTACACCTCCCGAAAATCATGCACGCGCTCGTGCACGGGCCGGCGCGCCGGAAGCTCCCGCGTGTGCTCCATGAATCCGGAGGTTTTACCCACGCAGCACCTCCCAGCCTCGCGCCCCCGCCGAGGGTTGGACCTTGGCCAGTGCGGCCGGGGCGCGCTGGATGCCGAGCACGCGCATGTACTCGTGCGGGAAAAC
>PMYF01000319.1:32670-37838 GCA_003171295.1 Acidobacteriota bacterium
GACGAGGACGGTTCCCCGCGTCATGTATTCGCAGCCGTGATCGCCGACTGCTTCCACCACCGCCGTGGCGCCGGAGTTTCTGACCGCGAAGCGTTCGCCGGCCATGCCGTTGAAGTAAGCCTCTCCGCTCGTTGCGCCGTAAAGAACGACGTTGCCCACCAGAATGTTTTCTTCCGGCTGGAAGGGCGAATTCCGCGGGGGATAGATGATGAGCTTGCCTCCCGAGAGTCCTTTGCCGACGTAATCGTTGGCTTCGCCCTCCAGGCGCAGCGTGACGCCTTTGGCCAGGAAGGCTCCGAAACTCTGCCCCGCTGAGCCCGTAAACTGACACCGGATGGTGTCATCGGGTAAGCCCTCGCCTCCGTAACGGCGGGCAATCTCGCCACTCAACCTCGCTCCCACAGTCCGATGGGTGTTACGGATGGGAAGACTGATGGACACCTGCTGCCCGCGCTCCAGAGCCTCCCGCGCATGGTCAAGCAACTGTTCGTCGAGAGAGCCTTCCAAGCCGTGGTCCTGCTGGATCAGGCAGCGCCGGCCCACGCGGGCGGGCACGTGCGGACTCGAAAGCATCGCGGAGAGATCCAGGCTGCGGGCTTTCCAATGATCCACGTCCTGGCGCTGAGCAAGGCAATCCGCCCGGCCGACCATTTCGTCAACGGCGCGGAAGCCGAGTTGCGCCATGATTTGTCGCAAGTCCTCTGCCAGGAAAAAGAAGAAATTGATCACGTGCTCGGGCTGCCCCTGGAACTTCTTGCGCAGTTCGGGGTTCTGGGTGGCCACGCCGACCGGGCAGGTGTTCAGGTGGCACTTGCGCATCATGACGCAACCGAGTGAAATGAGCGGCAGGGTGGCGAATCCGAACTCCTCCGCGCCCAGCAAGGCGGCGATGGCCACGTCTCGGCCCGTCTGCAGTTTTCCATCCACCTGCAAGCGAACGCGGCTGCGCAGGTCGTTCATGACCAGCGTCTGCTGCGTCTCCGAGAGGCCGAGTTCCCAGGGAATACCGGAATGCCGGATCGAGGAAAGCGGCGAGGCGCCCGTCCCTCCGTCGTAGCCGCTGATGAGGATGACGTCGGCATGAGCCTTGGCCACACCGGCTGCCACGGTTCCCACGCCGGATTCGGCCACCAGCTTCACGGAAATCCTGGCCTGCGGATTCACATTCTTGAGGTCGTAGATGAGCTGCGCGAGATCCTCAATGGAGTAGATGTCGTGGTGCGGCGGGGGTGAGATCAAGCTGACGCCGGGAATGGAATGGCGGACGCGCGCCACCACTTCATCCACCTTGTGGCCGGGAAGCTGGCCACCTTCGCCGGGCTTGGCGCCCTGCGCGATTTTGATCTGGAGTTCCTCGGCGTTGACCAGGTAGTGGGTGGTGACGCCAAACCGGGCTGAGGCCACCTGCTTGATGGCGCTGCGCCGCCAATCCCCGTTGGGGTCGCGCTGGAAACGTGCCTCATCTTCGCCGCCCTCGCCGGTGTTGGACCGGCCGCCCATACGATTCATGGCGATGGCCAGCGTCTCGTGCGCTTCCTTGCTGATCGACCCGAAGGACATGGCGCCGGTGGCGAAGCGTTTGACGATTTTCGCGGCTGATTCCACTTCCTCGATGGGCACGGGCGGTCCGGCGGGCCGAAACTCCAGCAGGCCGCGCAGGGTGTAGAGGTTCCGGTTTTGCTCGTTCACAATTTGGGCGAACTCCTGGAAGGTCTGCGGGCTCGATTGCCGGACGGCATGCTGGAGTTTGCTGATGGTGAGAGGATTCCACAGGTGGCGCTCGCCGCGTTCCCGGTACTGATAGTTGCCTCCGACTTCGAGCTCGGGGTCGGATTCCGCCGGGGGCTGCAACGCGAACCTGTGACGCATCAGGGCTTCCCGCGCCAGCACATCCAGGCCCACGCCCTCGATGCGGGAGGGCGTGCCCGTGAAGTAGCGCTCCACCACCGACTTGTTCAAGCCGATGGCTTCGAAAATCTGCGCCCCGCAGTAACTCTGCAGGGTGGAGATCCCCATTTTGGAAAGGACTTTCAGCAACCCCTTGTCGACGGACTTGACGTAGTTCTTCAGGATTTTGTCAGGAGTGTATTCCGCCGGGAACAAGCCTTTGGTGTGCAGGTCTCCCAGTGTTTCAAGGGCGAGATGGGGATTGATGGCGCTGGCGCCATATCCGATCAGCAACGCGAAATGCATCACCTCGCGAGGCTCGCCCGACTCGACGATGAGGGCAACCTGGTTCCGGGTTTTCTCGCGCACCAGGTGATTGTGCACGGCGGACAGCGCCAGCAGACTGGGAATGGGTGCGTATTCTTCATCCACTCCCCGGTCCGATAGAATTAACAACGTGTAGCCGGATTTGATCGCCAGCGAGGCGCGGCGGCAGAGACTGTGCACCGCCTCCGCCAAGCCTGCTTCGCGTTCTTCCACCCGGAAAAGCATGGGGAGAGTCGTAGCCAGGAAATCCCCTGTGCTCACGCGGCGCAGCTTCTCCAGGTTCCAGTTGGTCACGATGGGATGGCGTTTCTTGAGCGTGTGGCAAAGCTGGGGCGCCTCGTCCAGGATGTTCCCCTCCCTCCCGATGTAATCGTAGAGGGACATGACCAGATCTTCGCGAATGGGGTCGATGGGGGGATTCGTGACCTGTGCGAACATCTGCTTGAAGTAGTTAAAGAGCAGTTGCGGTTTGTCGGAAAGACAGGCGAGGGGTGTGTCCGTCCCCATCGACCCTACAGGCTCCTCACCCTGTGTCGCCATGGGAATCAAAATGGTCTTCAGATCTTCGTCTGTATATCCGAAGGCCCGCTGCCGCATCAGGATGGTGGTATGGTCGGCAGGCTGGACGCGGGGTGGATCGGCCAGGTGCTGCAGCGTAATCTGGTTCTCTTTCAGCCACTGGGCATAGGGCTGGCGCGCGGCCAACTGCTTTTTGATCTCCTCGTCGGGGACAATGCGGCCTTTCTC
Organism: Acidobacteriota bacterium; assembly: GCA_003171295.1. Classification (GTDB taxonomy): domain Bacteria; phylum Acidobacteriota; class Terriglobia; order UBA7540; family UBA7540; genus Bog-366. Next base: position 35,632 of record PMYF01000319.1, read on the forward strand.
CGTATCCACCAGAAGCATGCGGCCCGGCTCGAGCCTGCCCTTGCAGGTGACCTCCGCCGGGTCAACCGGCAGCACCCCCGCCTCGGATGCCATGATGACCAGGCCGCGATGGGTCACCACGAATCGCCCGGGGCGCAGTCCATTGCGGTCAAGCTTGGCTCCGATCACCCGGCCATCCGTAAAAGCCACGGCGGCCGGACCATCCCAGGGCTCCATCAGCGAGGCATGGTATTCATAGAAAGCCTTGACGTCATCCGGCATCGTGGGATCGCCCGCCCAGGCCGCGGGAATCAGCATCTCCATGACGTGCGGCAGGCTGCGCCCGGCCAGGAGCAGGAGTTCCACCGCGTTGTCAAGGTTCGCCGAATCGCTTCCGCCCGGAGCAATAATGGGCTCGAGCTTCTTCATGTCGTCGCCGAACAGGGGGGAAGCCAGGACGGAGGTCCGCGCGTGCATCCAGTTAACGTTGCCACGCAGCGTATTGATTTCTCCATTATGACAGATGTAGCGATAGGGGTGGGCAAGATTCCAGGTGGGGAAGGTGTTCGTGGAGAAGCGCTGGTGAACGAGACACAGGGCGCTCCGGACTTCCGGATTGGACAGCTCCCGGTAGAAGTTCGCGATCTGCGGTGCGAGCAGCAGACCCTTGTAAACGATCGTGCGAGCGGAGAGGGAGGGAATGTAGAAGAAGCTCTTCTCCCGCAAATCGGTCTGGCGAACTGCGTTTTCAGCGCGCTTGCGGATGACGTAGAGCTTGCGCTCCAGGAAATCCGTGTCCATCTTGTAGGCCCGTTTGATGAAAATCTGCTCAATGTAAGGCTGGGTGCTGCGCGCCAGGCGTCCAATCGTGTTGGCATCCACAGGTGTGTCGCGCCAGCCCAGTACTGCCAGGCCTTCGTCACGCACAATCTCTTCCAGGATGGCCTCACACTGCATGCGTTCGTGCGGCTCAACCGGAAGAAAAACCATTCCCACGCCATACTCGCCCGGGGAAGGAAGCGCGAAACCTGAGCGGGAACATTCGGCTTCGAAGAAAGCGTGCGGAATCTGAATCAATACGCCCGCGCCGTCACCGGTCCGGGGATCGCACCCACAGGCCCCGCGGTGCGCCAGGTTAAGCAGGATTTCTATCCCCTTCACGATAATGTCGTGCGATTTCTTGCCGGAAATGTTGGCGACAAAGCCGATCCCGCACGCGTCGTGTTCGTGCCGCGGATCATAGAGCCCCTGTGACTCCGGCAAACCGCGAGTTGGAAACTCATTAGTCATGGCAGATCTGGACTTTGAAGCCCCTCACCCGGCCGCAAGGCTTTGGCAGGGACGCGGCGGTTGGGGGTATAGGCAACTCCTGAATTGTCCATTCTCCAAGCGCCTATCTGCGTGGAAACGATACAACCACGCCCCTCGCGTCGCGATCTCGAACCGATTTCCGCGCGCGCACGGCCACCTCGTACAAAGCAAGCGGACGGTTAAGGATTGCGCTAGAAAGCCCGTTGGGTAATCAGGTCCGCAGGAGGCTAGGGGATGTGACTCCAAGGGTTCGAGCCATGCTTGTCGCTAGGGAGCAACCGACCCTAATTCCACCCGCCGTTATCCTTTGCAGACACAACCCCCACCAAACCTGCCCCAATTATCCTCGACCGCAAGCTGGTTTGTTAAATGAATTGTTTTTATCGCTGGGATAACCTCTGAGGCAGGGCTGGTCGGGTAAGGCGCCGCGGGTGACCTCATGACGCATGGGACAGACTGCGCAGCGGCGATTTTATATCGCCACAACCGCAATGGAATCAATCCGGCGTTGGCGACGTAGAGTCGCCGCTGCATGTTTTTCCGCAGCCTCTGAAGCCCGCCTCTACGAAAACCACCGCGTTCCATGGTTTTCACACAAACTCTGAGGCCCCGCCCTACCGGCAGCCCCCAAAACCGTCCCGACGTAGTGAGAAATCCGAATCAGTACTTCCGTACTATTGAAGATTGGTTAATTACAAGTCAAGGTAATGGGCACGCGTGGCGAATAGCGCGGGGAAGAATATAGGAGGGTATTACGATATGCAGATTGGCAACAGACTTCGCATGCTTCGTGAGGGGAAGGGCATGTCACAAGGCGACATTGAGGAACGCACGGGCTTGATGCGTTGCTACCTCTCCCGCATCGAGAATGGGCACACCATTCCTTCCCTGGAAACCCTGGAGCGGCTGGCCCCGGC
>PMYF01000610.1:0-4945 GCA_003171295.1 Acidobacteriota bacterium
ATCACCATGGTCACCGCCATGGTCTCCCCGAGCGCTCTCGCCAAGGCCAGGAAAACCGAGGCCATGATTCCCACGCGCGCAAAAGGCACGACGACCTGCCAGGTGGATTCCCACTTCGTGGCCCCCAGCCCCAGCGCCGCTTCGCGTTGCTCCACCGGCACAGCCATCAACACTTCCCGCGAAACAGAGATGATGAAGGGAACGATCATGATGGCCAGGACAAGTCCGCCCGCCAGCATGCTGACACCGTAAATGGGTCCCTGAAAGAAGGGTAGAAATCCCAAAGTGGTCTTGAGGAACGGCATCACCACTTTGCGCAGCACGGGTACCAAAATGAAAATTCCCAGCAAGCCATAGATGACGCTGGGCACCGCGGCCAGCAACTCAATCACGAACGTCGTCACGTTGGAGATGCGCGGGGGAGCAAGCTCCGAGAGGAAGATGGCCGCTCCTACACCGAGAGGCACCGCCACCAAAAGAGCCAGCGCCGAGGAAACGATCGTGCCATATATGAACGGCAGGGCGCCAAATTCTCCGCTCACCGGATCCCAGGTTTTTCCGAGGAAGAAACTGAACCCGAACTTGTGGCGGGGCAGAGCCGAATTGACATAGAGCTGGTAGACCAGCATCAACGTCACCACGATGATACTGGCGGCGGCCAGCAGAGTGATCAGGTGCGCCACCTCGTCGCCCCGGCGCAGCCGCTTGATGAACTCCCACGTGCGCCCTCGCGGGCGCACGTGGTCAACCGTAGTTGGAGCACTCGCCATGCTAGTTGATTTGCCCGATGGCTTTCATCTCTCGCGACACTACGTCCTCGGGTAGTTTGGCGTAGGACAAACCCTCTGCGTCGTTCTGCCCCGCGGTCAGCATCCAATGCAGAAAATCCTTGATGGCCTGCTTCTTCGCTGCGTCATCGATCTTGGAAGGAATCAGCAGATAGGTGAAGCTGCAAATCGGGTAGGCCGTCTTCCCTTGTGCGTTGGTGATGGAGACGCGAAAGTCCGCCGGAATCTTCTTGGACTCACTGGCCGCCGCCGCCGTAACGCTGGCGAGGTCCGCCTTGACGAAGGCGCCCGTGGAATTCCTGACCTGGCCATAAGGCATCTTGTTCTCTACGGCGTAAATCAACTCCACGTATCCGATGGCGCCAGGGGTCTGCTTCACGAGTCCCGAAACACCCTCGTTGCCTTTACCGCCCAGGCCCACCGGCCAGTTCACCGAGGTGTTGCGTCCGACTTTGGTTTGCCACTCCTTGCTGACTTTGAAGAGGTAATCCGTCCAGACATAAGAGGTCCCGCTGCCGTCGGAACGGTGCACCACCACGATGTCCATGTTGGGCAGACTCACCCCTTTGTTGGCGCTGGCTAAGGCGGCATCATTCCATTTCGTGATCTTACCCAGGAAAATGTCCGCCAGCACATCCCCGGTGAAATTGAGTTCTCGACTAACCCCCTCGATGTTGTAGGTCGGCACGACCGCGCCCAGTACGGTGGGAAAGTGCAGCACCGGTATTTTGGCCTGCTGCAACTGTTCGTCCGTCATGGGTGCGTCGGAAGCGCCGAAATCTACCGTTCCGGCTTGCAGTTGGCGGATGCCGCCTCCGGAACCGATGGACTGGTAGTTTATTTGGATGTCCGGATGAATCCGGTTGTATTCCGTGAACCACTTCGAATAGATGGGGTATGGGAACGTCGCTCCTGCCGCATTGAGCAGGAGGGGAGATGGCACGGGAGCTGCCGAGGGTGAATCAACAAATGCGATGACACCCCCAGCAATCAGCGCCGCGCCCAAGGCGATGCTAGTAAGCGAAGATTTGAGTTTCATTTTGGTTCCTCCACCACTAGTGTGCGGAATGTGTGTTACGGCGGAATTAAGTCACGGTTATTCCTGGGTTTAGGTGCGTCAATCCCTTTGATTATCGGCCGGCCATGTTACAGAGAGATTAAGCACCTGTTGCGTGGGGATAAAGCGAGTTTTGAGACAGCGTCCTTGGCGCCGTTCCGCCCGGGATGGGCTGACCCTTCAGGGTGGGCTGAGGCGCACCCTGAAGGGGGGAATGGGTCTGCCCTTTGCCGCCGTAATGAGCTGCCTACTTCCCTAGAGTGGGAGCAGAGCCGGGCAGCGTATAGCGCAAATTGAAGAACACCATGTTCAGATTGGCATTCGCGGGCTGGCCGGACGCCACAGACCAGGGATCACGCACCACGTACGAATACTGGCCCATGAAGTTCACTGCTCCGTACTTCGCATCTTTCCAAATGGTCTGGTTGAAGCCAAAAGTGCCTTCCTGAATGGCACGATTCTGGGCCGTTGACGCCCCAGTGTACCCGTAGCCGAAAGGTGTCAGCTTGGTGGTCGTTACGGGCGGGGTACCGGAAGTGGTGGAGACGGGAACAATCGCAACATTCCGGCCAACGTAGATTCCACCGTAGTACGCATAGAGCAACGTGCCCTTATGCGTGAACTCGAAGCCGGAAACCGTGGAGCCGGAGTGGACAAGAGAGAGGCTGCCGTCGCCTTTGGCAATCAGATCCGGAGCTTGACCGAAGATGTAGCGGCCGCCACCGTCGCTCCAGAAATTGTTGGTCAGCACACGGAAGCCCTTGAACAGCTCAAAGTTCAGGTTCAAGAAGCCGCCCCCGCCGGCCGCCGAGAAAGTGGCGGCAGGAATGGTGGAAGTAGCGGGACTATAAACTTTGAAGTTGCGCTCCACTCCGCCGATCTCGAAATGAAACTTCTTGACAGGGTCGAATGCCAACTTGGCGATGATATCAGGAGCGACGTTCGGCGCGTTCAGCCCATTTTGGTTGTAATCCAACTCGCCCTGATAGGTCGCACTGGTGTTAAAAGCCGGGGGAAGAGTAATCAGCGGCCCTCCTGAGGAACCTCCCGCATACTGGTCAGGGCTGTCGAGAGCAATAGCGAAGGCCGCTTTCTTGGAAGGATGGTAAACCAGCCGGAATTCCGGGATTCGCCCCCAAACCAAGCCGGCTTGATAGTTCACGTCGATATTTTGCGAGTAGAAGAGGTTGCTGGGCAAGGGCGAGATGCCGGTGCGGCCCGGAGTGATCAAGCTCCAGGTTTGGCCGCCCAGCACTTCCCAGTGGCCCTTTTGAAGGTCAAGCCAGTACAACCGGGAGCGCATCGTGTTGCTGTTGCTGCTGACCGCAACGTTGGCCGGATTGTTCCCCAGGTAGTCCGCTTCCATGTAGCCGATCACGTGAGCGCCTTTCACGTCCGCATCCACGCGAAAGCCTATACGGGAGTTCTGCATGCTGAAGCGTAACTCGCTCAGGTTATTCTGATAGACGCTGCTGCCGTAAGGTATGCTCCCGAAACTCGTCCCGATGCTGCCTCCGGCTGCGTGGGTACGGAATACACTCGTAAAATCCATAAACCCGACCGGAGTAATGTAGGCATCACCGACGCGGAGCTGCAGGGGTGACGTTTCCTCCCCCTCGCTCTTCGCGGGTTTGGCTGTCCGCGCTGACAGGGTTGCCGGTGCCGGAGGCGCCGAGGCATTCTCTGGCTTGGTCAGCCCCTTGGGAATCATCGGGCTGGTGGAAGCCACTTCGCCAAGGCTCGTCGATTCGGGTGGCGCGGCTTGCTCCGCGGCCGCAGCGGGCTTGGCGGCCCGCAGTGCCTGCTCCAAGAGCTGCCTCTGCTCCACCAAAGCCTTCTGCAATTGGTCGATCTGCTTCTCCTGCAGGGCCATCTGCTGTTGCAGCGTTGCGATCGGATCATGGGATTCCGCGCCGGGCTTTGCAGCCGCCTCTGCGGAAGCCATGGCTTGCTTATCCGAAGATGGGCGGTCACTGCCCAAGTTGGGTGATGGCGCTAAGCCCGCTAGAAGTATGGCCATGCCCACAACTAAACATTTATTGAGCCTGTGTTTCTGCATTCTCTGCTCCTTGATGGTACTTTGGGATTGCCCGGGATGATTTTGACACCACCGGTACAAGACTCTGTTTATCAGTCCGGGACTCATAGACATGGTGCAAGACGGCGATTACCGGATTGTAAGGAATGTGTAACAGGAAGATTACATCATCGCGGGAGGGATGGATTCCGCGACGTACATTTAGACCCCTGGCCCGCGACAAATTTGCTCCCGCTGCGGGGTGGATAAAGCTGGCCCGCAGCCCCCGTGACCGCTTTTTCACGTCTAAGTCGCGGGCCTTGCGAAACCCGCCCGCCCTGCGTGCCGCAATTAGGAAGATGCGATTTGAGTCAGTCTTCGGCTCCGGCAACGGCGGGTTCGTTCCCGCGCTCTTCGCCCAGAGGCAGGAGGGCAGGAAGATTCGGTGGCGGGGTGGCGGCCTGGACACGACGACGCGTAAGGGCGCTCTCCCCGGCGGTCCGCACCACATGCAAGAGCTCCGGCGCCGAGAGCGGTGGCACAATAAAGTCGAAGGCGCCGCGTTCAATGGCCTGGATGTAGAAGTTCACATCCACATGCGGGGCCACCACAATGACATTCACGGGTGCCGAAGCCTTCCCTGCTAGGGTCAGGACGTCGGCCCAGTTGCCATCTGGAAGCTGGACTTCGGTAAACACCACATGCGGGGGGCGGTCAGACCATAGCGCCATTGCCGCTTCTCCGCAGTTCTTGGCAATGCGGATTTCCCTGAACTGCTCTTCTAGCGCCAGCCGGAGTTCGTCCGAAGGATCGGGCCGCGCCTGCACGAGCAGAGCCTTGAGGTTCTCGGTCATAACCCCTCCCTATTCCCAACGCTAAGTGGCTTCGCGGGACGCCAGACCTCACCCTCAGCATCCCTCCTGCCCATTAAGGGCAATTGAGGGAATTGTGAAGGGTGGGTTAATTGTGGGAGCGCGGGTGGCACAAATATACGGCCTTCACGGGACCATCGGACCTGGTTTTTGAAGGCAACACCCCCGTGCTCCCCCAGGCCAATCCGAAAAAGCCGGGCGGGTTGTGCTA
>PMYF01000610.1:4995-5889 GCA_003171295.1 Acidobacteriota bacterium
AGTGGGGATTCCCGCGCGCCCGCAACCCCGGGCGGCGCCGATGCGGTTGACCGGCGAACACCAGCGCGCATCCTGATGGACCCCGGCACGGGTGACTGTCCCTTGGTCGCGATTGTGGGCCCCACCGCTTCCGGCAAGTCCGCGCTGGCCCTGGTGCTGGCGGAACGGTGGGACGGCGAGGTTGTGAACTACGACTCGGTGCAGTTGTACCGAGGCTTTGACGTGGGTTCAGGAAAGCTCGGTGCGGCGGAGCGGCGCGGCATCGCGCATCACCTGCTGGATTGCCTGGAACCGGGCCGGGTTTTTACGGCGGGGGACTACCGTCGCGAGGCGCTCGAAGTCCTGGCCGACCTGCGCCGGCGCGGCAAGCTGCCCATCTTTGCCGGTGGCACGGGGCTTTACTTGAGGGCGCTGTTCCTGGGGCTTTTCGAGGGGCCAGCGCGCTCCGAGGCCTTGCGAGAGCGGTTGCGGGCGATGGCGGAGCGCCGCGGGCGGGAGTTCCTGCATCGACTGCTGGTGCGCCTCGACGGGGCTGCGGCCGGCCGTATCCAACCCCGCGACACGCAGAAACTGATTCGCGCCCTCGAGGTCTGCATCCTGGCGCGGCAACCCCTCTCCGCGCTGCACGCCAGCGGACGAGCCGGTCTGGAAGGTTTTCAGGTCATCAAGATCGGCTTGAATCCACCGCGCGCCCGGCTTTACGACCGCATCAACCGGCGAGTGGAAAGCATGTTCGCGGCGGGCCTGATGGAAGAAACGCAGGCCATGCTTAGCCTCCCGGACGTGGGACGCATCAAAGCTTTGGGCGCCTTGGGCTATCGGCAAGCGTGCGCCGCGCTGGAAGGGACGATGGACCGCGCCGCAGCCCTGTGCTCCACGCAAGCGGCGACGCGG
>PMYF01000610.1:5897-6029 GCA_003171295.1 Acidobacteriota bacterium
CGGTCGCCGCGGGGGAAGCCTGATTCCCTCCGCCTGCGGTTTCGCCGACACTGCGTTTTTTTGCGTCAGGGCAACACTCGAGCCTGGCTCGACCAAAGAGAGAGACAAACATGGATAAGCAACCGCAGAACA
>PMYF01000118.1:0-192 GCA_003171295.1 Acidobacteriota bacterium
CGGTAAGACATGCTGCTGCGCCGAAGATAAAGGCAGAGTAACGCGATGCGATCAGCAAGGCTGCCACGCAACCGATCATGATCACCAACCGGTCCCTGCGCTCATCGGTTATCCAGGAAGGTAAGAAGAACAGAAACGCGACTGCAAACGCTTCCATGCTGTAGGCGCGGACCTCCGTCGCATAATTGAGCA
>PMYF01000118.1:216-4993 GCA_003171295.1 Acidobacteriota bacterium
ATCAGCAGGAAAAAGAGAAACGGCAAGCTCCGAAGTGCGAGCGGCGAGAATCCAAACACACCCATCCAGAAGCGTAACAGGAATGTAAAAGCGCCTGGATCGGCATTCATTACACGTCCGTATCTCAGAATGTCCCCCCAACTTCCGTGGGGAGTAAGCGGGGCGGTAAAGTGGTGCAATCCTAGCGATAGCCAGCATTGTCCCGACTCATCAAACCATAGGTTGGGTGAAGCCAGGTGCCTCGATGCAACGTACGCGAGAGGCAGGCCAATCATGGCCAAAGCCACAATTATGGCGATGGTATAGGCCACGACAGATCCCGGCGCAAACCGTTCAAGGCGTGCTTCCTTATCCGCTGAAGAATGGACTTCCATGGCCTTCCCTTGAGATCCCAAAGTGCTGATTCTAACACAGGGAAGTTTNNCCTGTGGTACCTAGCGAGGGCTTTCGCGGCCCCGGTGATCGCTACTCCCGTAATCGGAATACACCACGGCTGAGTTCGCCGATTGGGAACAAGAGCCAAAAAACCTGGAACGGTGAAGTTCCCACACCCCGGTGGGCGTCGGTCAGGAGCATTCGGCTACGGGGCGAAGTAACCGGAGATGTCCAGCACCAGGTGGGCAGGATTGGTCAAGAAAGCCCTAATCCAGCCGATGAAGCCTGGTATGATTGCCAGATTCGAGGTAAGAGCCCCGTCCAGTGCGTTTAGCGTCGATACCCCTGGCTGGCCTTGGCCTTGCGGCCATAAGGTAAGGGAGTAGAGCGGGCCGATAGGTATCGCAGTGGCATTCAAGACAAAGACCTGTGCCGTGGATGGGATATTGCAGGCACTTGCGAAAACTTGGAAGTCATTGGTTCCGCTGATCGGTGGCGACCCCGCTGGCAGTCGGGTGTCGAGCACCCGGCAGGGCGGAAGGTTGTTAAGGGACAGACCGCCCGGTCCCGCAGCAGCAAAGTAGCCGTTGATGTCGATCAGGAGGTCCGTATCGTTGTTGCCATATGCGTCGATCGAGCCATTGGTGCCCGCCGGTACGAAGGCTGCGTTGGCCGTCACGGCACCCGTTAGGGCGTTCAGAGTCGAGACTGTCGGTTGGGCCGTTCCGGTGGGCCACGCGCTGAGATACCCCAAACTGACTTTGGGTAGAACGGTGAAGTTCAACGAGTAGGCCTGCGCGTTTACCGAAATCGCGCACGCGCTCGATAGGATCGGAAAGGTTCGGCTCTTTCCGGCCGTGAGCGAGGGCCCACCGAGTGGCCCCGTGCTGGCTCGAGTATCCGCAATACGGCATTGAGGAGTGGGATAGAAGGCCAGAGCGCTCGCATTCGTCGCCGAGACGAAATATCCGTTGATGTCGATTATTACATGCGAGGTATTGCTGACGTAGATGCTCACCGCTCCACCGTTGCCTGCCGGCACGATCGCCGCATTCGCCTTGATCCGGCCATCTAGAGAATTCAACAGCGAAACAACGGGCTGGGTTTGCCCGGACGGCCATACCGTCAAATATCCGAGCCATCCCAAAGGCACCACAGTGATATTCAGAGAATAGGCTTGCGCAGTTGCCGGAACTCCGCAGGCGCTGCTCGGTAGAGCAAAGTCCCGCTTGGTCAATCCGGCTACAGCGGGACCGCCGAACGGACCAGTTGCGTTACGGGTATCAGCCACACGGCAAGGCGCAAGAGGCACGAACCGCAGCCCTGCCGATTCCGTAAACGGTATGGCGGCAAAGAACCCATCGTATTGGCCGGCGGGGGACGAGAAGACCCCATTATTCAGGTAGGGCACAGAGCCGGCCAGCATTTGACCCCCAATGAGAAACGCTCCGCTGCCAAGCGCGGCAATACCGGCCGATCGATCATCGCCTCCTCCGCCGATGTAGGTTGACAGCATCAAGGATGTGCCATCGGGCGATAATATTGTTAGAAAAGCATCGAACGATCCACCAAAAGAACTCTGCACGGGGTTGACAACCGGGAAGTTTGTGGAAGCCGTAAAGCCCGTCAGGCCGATAGTGCCGTTCGGCGCCACGGCAAGACCTGTTATGGAATCGCTGGCCGTCCCACCAAGGTATGTAGCGTAGAGGATTCCGCTCCCATCGTTTGCCACCATGAAAACGAACCCATCATAATTGCCTCCCAACGTCTTTTGTGGCGCCCCCGCTGTGACCGGCAGCGACGTCGATGTCGTATCGCCGGCAACATATATCGTCCCGGAGGGACCTACCTGCACGGCATGGCCCTCATCGAATCCATTTCCACCCAAATAAGTGCTGAATACGAAGCGATCGCCGGCTGGGCTGAGCTTGGTTAGAAATGCATTGAATGTCCCGGTCAAGGTCGGTTTCAGTGGGGCCGCTAAAGGAAAGTGGGCGGAATCGGTTGCGCCGGTGACGAATGCGGAGCCGCTTGCGTCCACAGCTATGGCTGTACATATATCGACCGCTTCGCCGCCCAGAAGAGTCGAGAAGACCAGGCGCGATGCGCTCGGGTCCAGCTTGGCGATAAAGCAATCGGTGCCCCCTCCAAATGTCGTCTGAGGCACGCCTGTGGTGGTCGGGAAATTCGAGGAATTTGTGCTGCCCGCAACATAAGCAGCTCCGCTGGCGTCCACGGCGATCCCGTATGCGGTGTCGCTGGAACTTCCGCCTAAGTACGTGGACCACACCACGGATCCAGTCGAGTTCAGCTTCGCCACGAATGCCTTTGCGATTCCCGGGCTGCCGGACGTGCGTTGGAACGCGCCCGCGGTAGTCGGGAAGTCGGCCGAAGTGGTCACACCCGTGACGTAGGCGCTTCCTTGGGCGTCAAGGGCAATGCCGCTCGCGGAATCGCTGCCCGAGCCGCCGAGAAAGGCGACGTACAGGATGCGAGTACCAGTGGGATCGAGTTTTACGACAAAAGCATCGAGCGAACGCCGGGCCGACCTGACAGCGCCACCTCCAGGGAAGTCCCCCGAATAGGTGTCGCCAGCCAGGAAGATATTACCCGCCGAGTCGGTTGCAACGGCATTGACCCGATCGATCTGACTGCCACCTATGGTGGAGCCGAGGAGTAGGGATGTGGAACCGGAAGCAAAGCAGGGCTGGTGCTGGAACGTGAGCCACAGCAAGAGGACTGCCAGTCTGGGGATTTGGCGTAGGCTAACAGAACTGCAACAAGTCTTGAAACGTGTCATTGTGCGTCGGCCCAACTGGGGCCTGAGGAAGATATCGGATGAATTTCCGTTTCCATTAGAGCGGGAAACCCGCTCGTAGCTCTGGAGTATTCGGATCTAAAGAAAACGAATGCAGGGACTGGAAGGAATGCACGACCAGATCGCGATCGTCAGGGTTTGGCGACCGGCGGGGCGCCCGCTGGATCGGCTTAAAGCTCCGATGGCCCAGCGGCACGGCGCCTGCACGTTGCGTGGGCCGGCGCCTCCAAGGCCGGAGCTGTGGCCGGCGGGGAAATAGCGAGTCGATTTCCATCAGCCGGTCCCTCAGGCCCACTACGGGGGTGTCCTTGCGGTGTCTTCATTGGATTACGTCTTGGACACGGTCCATGCATCATAACGACGATATGAATCGGTCGGAAAAGAACACAGCATCGACTGAATAGACTCGCCGGCGCTGATCGCGGAACTGTTCGCCAAGCTCAACGAGCGTAAACCCCGCCGAAGCGAGAAGATCGACCATTTCCGTGAGCAGCGGCGTGTCGGGCCCGTAGCTGCGCGTGAGCCACGTTTCCACGAACAGGATATCCGCGGTCCGGATAGTTTGCTGGGCACCACTGAGAATCCGGCGCTCCGCACCCTACGTGTCCAGTTTCATCACTTTCGGGAGTGGCAGGTTGTGCTCCCGGACGAACACATCCAATGTGTGGAGCGGCACAACTACGCGTTCCTTCACCTCGGGGACTTCCCCGCGGTCCAACAGCGAGCTTCCCCATGCATCGTGTGTTGCGAACATCTCCGCGGTTCCGCTGTGGTCGGAGAGAGCTATGGCGTGAAGGTGAAAATTGGGGTGGCGGCCCAACCGCTCACGAAGATCCCGCTCGTAAAATGGCACGGCGCCGGCGAGGGGCTCGAATAAGTGATACTCGGCTTCGGGAAGCGTCAGCGCGATGGTGTCGGACCAAACGCCATTCGAAGCTCCGATATCAAAGATAACCGCTGGCGCGTAACCCTGGTCCTTAAGTTTTTGCAGCGTTATGGTTTCGTAGGGGAAGAGTTCCGTGGGCACCCTGTGATTATTGCAGACTTGAGCAACCGTCACAAATGCTCCGGAAGATGCGGGTGAGATCGCGTCCTCCATGGATACTCAATAAGATGCTGTTGCTTCCGGAGCGCTCCGATTCATCCCAACTTCCTGCGCGCCACGAGCATTGGGATTTGGCACATTTGGGAGTCGTAATAGTGGATGGTAGGGCGCATCGCGGCCAAGGCCGCGGCGGGCGGCGCGCGGCCCTTGAAGCCGAAGCCCATTCTGCACGACGCCGACGCCAGCGTTACCCACGTGGAGGTCTGCGGATGCGATGGCGTCGGGCGACTCGTGGAGATGCTGTTAGATGGCGAGCCGATTATCCTTTCTGTCCGGTTCTCCAACCCTACCAAGCTGAGAGCTGGAGGACGGCGCGGCGGGTGGTGGCCAAGGTGGAGTTCCACTTTGGGGAACTGTTTCCGCGCGTCGGATTCATCGTGACCAATCTGGAGACGGACAACTGGGCAGTCGTGCGGTTCTACGGCAAGCGGGGGACGGTGGAACAATGGATCAACGAAGGCAAGCAGGCGGTGAAGATG
>PMYF01000396.1 GCA_003171295.1 Acidobacteriota bacterium
GACGACGCCATCGTCGTCGTCGAGAACGTGGAACGGATCATGAGTGAAGAAGGGTTACCCCCCAAGGAGGCGACCATCAAGTCCATGGGGCAGATCACCAGTGCACTGTGGGGTATTGTCACCGTACTGTCGGCGGTTTTTGTGCCGATGGCTTTTTTCGGCGGTTCCACCGGCGTCATCTATCGTCAGTTCTCTGTCACCATAGTCTCCGCAATGATTCTTTCGGTAATTCTTGCAATGACCCTTACCCCGGCACTCTGCGCCACCCTGCTCAAGCCGGTAGCGAAAGGGCATTCCGCTGGTGAATCCGGCTGGTTCAAGGGGTTCTTCCGGGTGTTCAACCGCTGGTTCAACTTCAGCAGGACAAAGTATGAAGGAATCGTCGGTCGTTCCTTCGGCAAACCGTTGCGCTATCTGGCTATTTACGGCACAATCGTTGTGTGCATGGTTTTCCTCTTCTTGCGTCTGCCAACATCCTTTCTGCCTGATGAAGATCAGGGCCTCATGTTCTGTATGGTCCAGTTGCCGTCCGGAGCTACGATGGAGAGGACTCTCAGTGTCCTTAAACAGGTTGAACAGTATTTCAAACAGAATGAACAAAATACGGTGGAAGAAGTGCTCACGGTTGCCGGGGTAAGTTTTGCCGGCCGTGGTCAGAACATGGGACTTGCCTTTGTCAGGCTTAAGGACTGGAAGGTTCGCCGGACTGCTGCGATGAGGGTGCCGGCGATTGCGGCACGGGCAATGAAGGGATTCTCCAAGATCAAGGACGGCATGGCTTTTGCCATTTCACCGCCTGCGGTGGTGGAACTGGGACAGGCCAACGGCTTTGACTTTATGCTTCAGGATCGTGGTGGACTTGGTCACACAAAGCTGATGGAGGCCCGTGACCAGCTGTTAGGCCTCGCCTCGAAAAACCAGAAATTGATCGCGGTGCGCCCAAACGGTCAGGATGACGCCCCAGAGTTCAAGCTGGACATTGATGATGTGCGGGCCGGCGCCCTGGGTGTCTCTCTGGCGGATGTCAACGATGTTCTTGCAACCGCCTGGGGCAGTTCCTATGTGAACAACTTTATCGAAAACGGGAGGGTCAAGAGGGTCTATCTCCAGTCAGATGCAAAATACCGGATGCTGCCGGAGGATATCAATGGCTGGTATGTCCGCAACAAATCCGGTGACATGGTACCGCTTTCGGCTTTTGCTACCGCCCACTGGCAGTATGGTTCGCCACGTCTGGAACGGTATAACGGTATTCCCTCCGTGGAGATCATGGGGCAGGCGGCGCCTAAGGTGAGTACAGGCGAGGCGATGGCCGAAATGGAAAAAATGGCAGCCCAACTGCCGATAGGGATCGGCTATGAGTGGACCGCCCTCTCTTACGAAGAAAAGAATGCCGGCGCACAAGCACCGTTGCTCTATGCCATATCGCTGCTGGTGGTGTTTCTCAGCGTGGCGGCTTTATATGAAAGCTGGGCCATCCCTTTCGTCAATATGCTGATGATACCGCTCGGGCTTGTGGGGGCTATTACTGCGGTTACGTTACGGGTGCTCCCCAACGATATCTATCTCCAGATCGGTTTACTCACCACGATGGGGCTTTCCACCAAGAACGCCATCCTGATCATCCAGTTTATCAAGGCTCAGATGCGTCAGGGCCATGAACTGGTAGAAGCTACCCTGATGGCGATAAAGATTAGGCTTCGCCCGGTCATCATGACGTCACTGGCGTTTTTCTTCGGTACCCTGCCGCTAGCGCTTACCAAAGGGGCAGGCGCCGGAGCCCAGAATGCCATCGGCACTGCCGTAACCGGCGGACTGCTCTCGGCGACTTTTATCGATCTGATCTTTATTCCGTTTTTCTTTGTCCTGGTCTCCCGCCTGTTTGAGAAGAAACAGGCACATGTAGAACCTGACGTTTCCAGTAACTCCCCGGAGGTGAACTGACATGGGCATATTTAAAAATACCTTTGGTATTTCAGTTGCTTTTCTTGCGGTTATTGCCATATCGGGCTGCACCACCATGGCCCCCCAATATACCCGTCCGGAGTCACCTGTACCTTCAAAATGGCCGACCGGTGCGGCATACTTCTATGTCGAAAATGCGGACGATGAATCCACATCGCCGGCATCAACATTGTCCTGGCGGGAATTCATCACTGATGAACGAATGCAAAAGGTCATCGAAACGGCCCTGAACAATAACCGTGATTTGCGGGTAGCAGCGCTGAATTTGGAAAGGGCAAAGGCGCTTTACGGTATCGGAAGAGTATCCCTTTTGCCTTCGGTCAATGCCACTGGAAGCTGGTATAAAGAGCACGTTCCGGCTGATCTTTCATCATCCGGGAGCGAGATGACCGCCGAACAATACAGTGTCAATCTCGGCATCAGTTCCTGGGAAATAGACTTCTTCGGCCGCATCCGCAGTCTTAAAGACCGGGCACTGGAAGAATACCTGGCCACGGATCAGGCCCGCCGNNGTCCCGGCCGAATGGCCGAACGGCGCCGCCTATACGGAAGCACAGCCGGCAACAAACGCTCCGGCGGTCTCGGAACTGAGGTGGCAGGAATTCTTCTCCGACGAGAAGCTTCAACAAATCATCGGGATGGCCTTGACGAACAACCGCGACCTGCGGATTGCCGCCTTGAACGTGGAACAGTCCCGGGCCATGTACGGCATTCAACGAGCCGAACTGTTGCCCACGGTCAATGCCAACGGCAGCGCGACCAAACAACGGATTCCCGCCAATGTCGAAGGCTTCCCGGAACCGATGACGATCGAAAACTACGGGGTCAATCTTGGCGTTGCGTCCTGGGAGATCGACTTCTTCGGCCGCATTCGAAGCCTCAAGGATGAGGCCCTCCAGGAATATCTGGCCACGGATCAGGCCCGCCGCAGCGCACAGATCCTGCTGGTGTCCTCGATAGCACAGGCGTATCTGACCCTGGCTGCGGACCGGGAAGCTTTCCAACTGGTGTCGAAAACACTGGAGGCTCAGGAAGCCACCTACAAAATGATTCGGAAACGTTATGACGTCGGCATGATATCCGAGTTGGACCTCCGTCTAGCGCAAAGCCAGGTGGATGTCGCCCGGGGAGACATCGCCCGCTACACGCAACTTATAGCGCAAGCTGAAAATGCCTTGAATCTTCTGGTCGCATCTCCGATGCCGCAAGAGCTCCTGCCGTCGGAATTAGCCAGCGTTCGCCCACCCCGAGAGATATCTGCCGGCCTGTCCTCCGAACTGCTCTTGCGCCGGCCGGATGTACTGGCGGCAGAACATCAGCTCAAGGCGTCCAACGCCAATATCGGTGCCGCCCGTGCCGCGTTCTTTCCCCGCATCTCCCTGACGACCGCCATCGGAACCGCAAGCGCTGATTTGTCCGGACTCTTCAAATCCGGTTCGGGTGTATGGAGTTTCGCACCGCAGATCGTTATGCCGATTTTTGACGCCCGGACATGGTTTGCGTACGATGTCACCAAAATAGATAAGGAAATATCCGTGGCTCAGTATGAGAAGGCCATCCAGACAGCTTTTCGGGAAGTGGCTGATGC
>PMYF01000923.1:0-1011 GCA_003171295.1 Acidobacteriota bacterium
TGAGCCGTACTGAACTGACACCCGTGCGCACAAGCGGTATAAGTAGCGTGCCTCGAGTATCCGGTGAGAAGCAGATGTGAGATGAGTTGGAGGTAACACCTTTGAACCAAAATAGAGTTATCAGGTCAAAGGGTGCCTGAGAGCCTCGCGGGCGACGGGGCGAGATGCGAACTTAAGCCGCAGCGGAATACGCCGATGAATTCAGTTTGAGGCACAAGTTCTGGCCGGGAGTGCCCGGGGTGAAGTCTACGGTTAGGTGCCTTCACCCTGGCGAGCCCGCCTGTCCGGGTACCCGTCGTTCAGTGGCCAGATTGAGGGTTCTGGCCCGCCGAGCGTGAACCCAGACTCGGCGGCAACAGGATCCCAACGCCTGGAAATGCTCTTCATCGCGCGCTCGACCTCAGGGAATGATGGAGGGGGAAGACCATGCAATCCATTCGGTCCAGCGGCAGGCAATTGGCAGCCGGCCGATGACCATCCGACTCAGCCCCGCACGCGCGCGTGGAAGGACGGCAGCGCTTATCGGCGTAATTGTGTTGCTGACTGGCGCACTTCAGCATGCACAGAGCCGGACGGCAACCGCTTCCCTAGTATTGCAGGTGCGCCCGGAGGAACTCCTCCAAGACCAGAACGGCAGCGTGATCCTCAAGATCCGGCTGGCTCGCGGAACGACGGCTCGTCTCTGGGCGGCGAATTCCTGCACCTCACCCTCCCCGGAATCGCAGGTCATCACCAAGTCCGGGATTTACAGCATCCCTTTCAATACGTTGAGACCGGCGATCAGCGACCCGAACAGCAGCGCGAGCCATGTTTGCCTGCTGTCCTCAGACGGCATGCTTAGTGATTCCCTGCCGGTCGTGGTGATTGCGCCCGGAAACATCACCCGAGAGCAGGGACCGCCGAACCTGACGACGCCAAGTGGTGTTTCGGTTGACGTGCCGGCCGGATGGGCGGTGAATATTCAAGTGGGTACATCAACCTGGTCTAATCCGCAACCGTCATTCTCCTGCC
>PMYF01000923.1:1037-10878 GCA_003171295.1 Acidobacteriota bacterium
CCCGTGCCACCTTTCCCTGCGCCCTCCTGACCAACTTTTCCGGAACCACCTGGTTGACCCGTCCCGCTTTGCCCGCCAACGTGAATCTGCTGCTGCAAAATCTCCCGCACCGGCTTCACGGCTTGGGGCTTCTCCTTCAGCTCAAATACGATGGGCGGGGCGGTCGTCACGCTCCTCGCTGACGCGTGGGTGGTGGCAGGTGAGGCCAGCATATAGCCTTCGGGCACCGTTTGCGGATCAATCGCAACTTCGCATTCACCCTCGCGCAGGTTGTAGAAGAAGTAGCTCCCATCCTGGTAGGGCGTCGTGTAGCGGTTCGTTCCAGCCAGTCGAATGACGATGTCTTCGACCGGCGTCCCTACGGGCGCTACCACCTTTCCAGAGAGCATCGCCAAGCGGACCACGTTGAAGTCCGTTCTGGCAATGGCTCGCGGCTCGACCTTGACGCGTCCCTTGGTTGCGGGCCCCAGCTCGTATTCCGTAGGAAGCCGCTCCAGATTGAGCGCCACCTCGTGGGGGCCTTCCGGAACCTCCGAGAACTCATAGTGGCCTTTGGCGTCGGTCGTGGCCTCACGATAGGAATCGAGGCTGACGCCGACGTTCGAGGCAGGCCGGGGCCCCGCCAGCGATTGCTCCAGCACCAGTCCCTGGACGCTCCCCACCAGGGGCGCATGAGCTTCCGTATACTCTTCTATCGTGCCCCCTCCCGGCATTTCTTTGCCCCATTGGAAATGCTTGCTGATGCGGATAAAAGCGCTCCACTGATTGAAAGCGGCAAGCTCCGTGTTCAGCCCAAAGCCGTTGTTGCCGAAAAGGAAAACGTTCTCAGGGTTCAAGTCCGTGAGCAGCTTGTTACGGAAGGCCTCTACTTGCAGGGCCCAGCCTTTCAGCAGCGGCGTACTTGCGCCCAAGACGGTACTGTTGAAGGAATTCGTGCTGAAGATACTCTTGTTCACCAGATCGTTGCCCTTTTCGAAGTAACCATACGCGGTGACGCGCTTGAGATTGGCTTGCAGCGAGCCGCGGAAAAAGAGCGTATTGCGGGTTTCAGTGGACATCGAGTTCTGGATGCGGGTGGCCCCGCCAATAACCAGCCGCTTCCACATGAAATTGTCCTCAATCTCCGTGAAGTGTTGCGTCTGGGGCAGCGTGTTGGTGTTCAGTTTCATGTCGATGTAAGAAAGCCGCAGATTGTGGTGTCGCATGGGACGGGTGAGATTAAGGGTCAATTGACGATTGTCTGAGATGGACTCACCCGGTCTCGCGGGATCGCGCACCGTGAAGCGAATCGAGGAGAGTGAGACCCCGCCATTGAGCTTCCAGGGCAGGAGGAAAGAGGCCCCTGCGGTCTCCCCCGAACTGTGGTAGGTGGGTAACTCGGGGTTGTTCTCCAGGTTGTTGGAATATGAGCTCGCAGATCCGTACATATCCATCCAGTGTGCCGGGCGGTAGTGCCCTTCGACGTAGGGTCCCTTGCGATCCCCCAGGAAGACTCCCAGCATGGGCATGTACGTGTTGCTCTGGCGCACGTAATTGGCACGGAAACTGAACTTATCTGAATCCCACGCCGGGCCCACCAGCAAGGAAAACGGCTGCTGCCCGACCGGCAAGGGTGTGAAGGTTGAAGCGGTGCTCAGGCTGGCTTCCGTATAAAATTTCAGACGCTTCGTGAAACGATAGGAAGATTGGAAAGTGGCGCTGTTCCAGCTGCGAAAGTCGTGTCCTGGAAAGAAGAACGTGGGTTCGGATTGTAAGGCGCTGGAGTTGGTGGCAAGGTTCATGTAGCGCACGCCGAATTCCCACCGCTCGCCGACCTTTTGCCAGAGGGTAGCGCCCATCACCCGTTGCGGCAATACCAGGCGGAAGGGGATGCGTGGTCCGCCGAGCAAGGTCTCTTCACCCACGAAGAACTGGTAGCTGCGGTTCGTGCGTCTGACGACAATTCGCACCCCGCGCCCGGAAATCTCAGGGGTATAGATGTTCAGGAAGGGGTTCTCCACCATGTTGGAGGGGAATTGGAAGTCGCCGCCAATGAAGTCCCATTTCCATCCCCAGATGGGCACCTGCTCAAGGCCCACAAAGCTCGTCCCGGTGTGGAAGCCGTTGCCGCCGTAACCTTCCAGGCTGCCGTCAAGCAGGCCAACACCCGGAATGAACTCCTTGAACCGCAACGCCATTCCGGAGGTATCCAGCAGCGGCTGCCCGCTCCCGGCCATGTAGTAGCCTTGCAGAGCTACCTCGGCTTGACCGGAGGATTGTGCAAACAGGTTGGGCCCTGCGGCGAGGCCGGCAACGGCGGCTGCGAAAACCAGCACCGAATTGATGAATGCCTTGCGATGCACCAGAACCTTCACGAGAGAGCTTTAGTGCTCCGAATGTTGCGCCGCCGGCGCCGGATTGGCCGCTGGGGTCTGCCCCGGCGGTTCTACGGTCACATCTGCGACACCTTCCTGGATCTCGCCGGTGCCGATATCAACATGCGCGCGAAGCTTATAGTGCCCCGGGTCAAGATACGCCTTGAGTGGGAAGATGAACCGCTGGCTGCGTTCGCGCAAGACGGGGAGAGGAGCGAATTCCTCCGTCTCCACAACTTGGTTCTTGTCGTCCACCACCTCGAGTTTGCCCGTCGGCCGGAAATACATCCGTCCCTGGTTCTCCAGCACGACCACGGCCTGCCACCCCTCTTCCTTGGAGTCCTTTGCCGGGGGGATGGCTTCGAGTTTGAATTCCTTCAGCGCGCCGCGAACCGGAGGCGAACCGACCACGATATAAATCGCGGCAACGATCCGCACGGCCATGCGCATGCCGATACCAGGGTTGGACTGTTCGGCCGGAGGCAGCGTTGTGAAGCCGGCGGCACAGTTGTAGCTGCCTTCCTTGACGTCCACGGGCAGCCGCAGCGTGTAACGCGCCATCAGAAACCCAGCCTTGCCGATCTCGATCTCCATGGGGTTCAGCGTCAGCCAATCCTTGCAGGAGAATCCTGCCTCCTGGGGAAGGTTGCGCTCAAACTGCGGGGTGGTCTTGTCATCGATATCGAAATCCAGAACCTCCGCCCGCACACGTACCTTGGCGTCCGATTCGCTGCTCAGCTTCATTGATCCCGAATACTCCTGCCCGGGCGTCATGTGAACTTCCACGCGCATGGGTACGAGCCCCAGCCCCAACTGTGCGTGCGCCCACGGCGCCGCGATGAGCATGCCCATTCCTGCCAGGAAGACTAACTTTTTCATACTCCCCTCCCTCATCTTTCTGCCTGCGGACTGCCCCGCGGCGCTCGCCAGGGGGACCGCGCTCGCGTGGGGCGATTCGCTTTCATTTCAAGAGCCATCACCGCAGTTCCTCAGGCTGCTCAATTCACGGTGTACGTCACGGTCAGAGGACAGGTGCCGGCAACGTATTTCCATGAATCTGTAAACCGATAGTTGAGGACCACCGTGTAGTCTGTATTGGTCCCGAAGAGCGACCCTGGATATGTCCCTGATGCCACTTGCAGTGAGCCCGAGCTGGGGAGCGTAACGTAGGTGCCGGGCGATGTGCAGTTCGCCGTGCCAGACGTTCCGGTTGCGGACGTGCACACAACCGCGACCGCCGCGACAGGCACGGTGGGGCAACCGTTGAAAGTGGAGGTTCCTGGAGCGATGGTCAGGGTCCAGTTTCCTTTGAGCTCAAAGGTGGAGTTGATCCTCCATGTGACCGTTGCGCCCGGCGTAGGACTACTCGGCACAGGATTGTCCGTGTCAGGGTTGGTCGCCGCAAACGAGATACCTGATGGGGTCACCGTCATGAGGCTGATGGTTCTCAACATTCTGGGGCCGCTGGGTATCCGCATGGGAGTGGGGATGGCGCGAGTGGGTCTGGGGGCTATCCCCTTTTGTGCCCACGCCAGGCCCGCTGCGCAGACGAGCGCCCACGCGGTGGCTAGGATGAATGTTTTACGCATCCCCGTGTCCTCTCGTCAGGTCTTGCCCTACTACGAAGCGCTGATGGTAAAAGTCACCGTGGCTGTGTACGCACCCGTCTTGTAAACGGGATCGTTGGTCAGAGTCCAAGCCACCGAAGCGGCATTTCCCGCCTTGGCGGAATGAGCACCGACGCCGAACGTTGCCACGCTCGACGTCGCCGTGGTGGAGCCGTTCAAGGAACCACTGCAGGCTGTCCCGGGGGCGGCGACAGTGCAGGTGTAGCTGAGTGCGTCGCCGACCGAGGGCGGCGTGGCAACCGAGGGGCCGCCTGGCCCTGCAAAGTCCGTCGTGACTTTCAATACCACGCTTCCCGACCCGGTGGATTCCGTCGTGCGGATAAAATAGGTCATGCTGGTTGTACCAGTATAGTTAGCGAAGTTTGTGCCAACTGAAGCGAGGGTCGTGGTACCTCCTCCGCTGATGGTCAACGCCGCCTCGGCGCCTACCGTCACGGAGAGGTTGTTCGTGGGCGAGGTTGTGCCCAACTGTGCGTGCGCGAGAGATGCGGTGAAGATCAGACCAACCACCGCCAGAAGTAGATTCTTCCTCATGTTCTTGTCTCCTTTTTGTTCGTCCGTCTCCGGCTGCGCCGCTCCGATTTGCCTTGAGCGATGCCCTGGATGACGGCAAGTGTTTGTGTGCTGGCCCGCAGCGCGTATATGGCCGCGGGGTTATCCAAAGAGCTCCCAACCGTGTCACTGTGAGCAGTGCTCAAAATATCAGAACGGGAGGCCGGTCCCCGTGAGGAATGACCGTAGTGGGTCGGCGTGGGCGAACTGCAAGCCTGGAGACCACGCCAACCCCTGATGCGTGTTACGGTTTCCACGGTTGTAAACCAATTGAAATTGCGCAAGCCGGCCTTCCTCTTCCGCCTTTATGTGGCGCTGATCGTGTAAGTGACTGTTGCCTGGTAATTGCCGGTTTCGTACAAAGGATCGTTGGTCAGAGACCAAACCACCGAACCGCTGTTCCCCGCGAAAATAGAATGAGCATTGGCGCCAAAGCTGGCCACGTTTGTCGGAGTAGTGTGCAAAGCAGTCACAGGGCCCGTGCAAGCCGACGCCGGGGTGGCAACTGTACAACCATAGGTGAGTGCGTCGGTGCCCGTGGGTGGTGAAACGACGCTGGGGCTGGCGCCGGGAGTGCCGCTGAAGTCGGTCGTAACTTGCAGCGTGATGCTGCCCGTTCCGCCGCTCTTCGTGGTCCGGATGAAGTAGATGAAGTTTGTCGTCCCCGTATAGGGAGAAAAGTTGGTGCCCGGCGATGTTAGGAACGTATGGCCGGACTGGATGGTCAGGGCCGCCTCTTGAAGGACGGTCACGTCCAGAACGTTGGTTACGGTGGTCTGGCCCAACTGCGCGTTCGCGAAGGAAGCCGTGAAAAACACGGCAACGGCTAGAAGGGGTAGAAGCTTTCGCATGGTGTCATCTCCTTATTGAAGTTCTCAGCTTGCGCTGATGTTGAAAACTCAACTTGCACTAATCGTAAAAGTCACAGTCGCGTTGTAAGTTCCGGTCTTGTACTTGGGGTCGTTCGTCAGGGTCCATGACGTCGTGGCGGTTGATCCCGCCGTGTCCGTATGCGCGTCGGCGCCAAAGGTCGCTACAGGTGTAGACGAGCTGGTGGAAGCCGTCTGGCTGCCGCTGCAAGGTGTGGCCACGCCGGTGGCCCCGCAGGTGTACTTGAGCGCATCGCCGGCCGTCGGCGGGGTTGTTACGGAGGGGCCGTTAGCCGGGCTGAAATCGCTCGTGACCTTCAGGGTGATGGTGCCGCTTCCGGTCGACTGGGTGGTTCGGACAAAGTAGGTTACGGTTGTCGGAGAGCTGCTTGTGTAGTTGGTGAAGTTGGTCCCGATGGTAGTGAGGCTGGTGGATGAGGATACAGTCAGTGCCGCCTCGGCGCCCACCGTAACGGTAATAGTTGTGGTTCCGCTGCTGCTACCCAACTGGGCCTTTGCGAATGGGGTCGCGAGGGCTAGGGCGATCACTACCCGAAACCATGTTCTCTTCATAAACATCATCCTGTGGACGCGTTCTTAGCTTGCACTGATCGTAAAAGTCAAAGTCGCTGAATATGATCCGGTCTTGTACTTTGGGTCGTTCGTCAGGAGGAAATTGACCGTCCCGGTGTTGGGGTCGCTGCCGCTGCAAGTTCCTCCGCCGCCCGTGCAGGAGGTTGCGGGAATCGTCAGGACGGTGGCTGCGGTAGTGAGGCTTACCGTCTGAGTGCCCGAGCAGGGAGTGCCTAACGACGCGCTGGAACAGGTGTACGTCAGCTTGTCGCCGGTCGTCGGAGGTGTGCCAATGGACGGGCCTCCGGCCGGCGAGAAATCCGCCGTGGCCTTGACGGTGATGCTTCCTGCCCCCGTGCTTTTGGTGGTGCGCGCGCGGTAGTTGAAAGTAAGGCTGCCGGTGAACGTGTTGAAAACCGTTCCGGCCTTGGAAAGGGCTACGCTGTTGGAAAAGTTGTAGAGCAACCCGAGGGGAGAGATGTTGGCTTGCATTGTCTGCGAGGCCGTTTGGGCCTCCATACAAGCAGGCATCGCCAGGAGCGTAACCAAAGCACTCAGCCCGTAGGCGACAATTACCCCCAAGAAGTGCTTAACATTCGGCATCAGGATCATGTCACCTTTAAGAAACCGCTTCCGAACTTTGATAATGACATCCATGCAAGAACAGCCAAAATAACGTTCACCGCAGTAAAAACTATCCAAAAGCGGACGATATGTCTGCGCCGGGTTATGATGCCTGAATATGCGTAACTGCATAACATGCCTTCCGCAGACCCAGGCTCGTCGTTTTGGCAGGAAATCAGTCACCACAATTCACCCCGGCATGCATTATGAAGAGTTTCTAATTATTCGCAAGAGTACGAACGTACTGGAAATCTTAATAGGCGACTTGCCTGCCTCCGCGCAAGAACAGCCAGAATTATGATGCCTGAATATGCGAAACTGCATAACATGCCTTCCCCAAACCCTGGTTCGTCTCTCTAGCGGGAAATCAGTCGCCACACTTCACCTCGGCATACATTATGAGGGGTTTCTAATTATTTGAAAGAGTACGAACGTACTAGAAATCTCAATAGGCGACTTGCCTGCTTCCGCAAGGAATCGCCTGAGCGGTGGGAAGGTTTAATCTGTCGGTCGCAAGGCCCGGTTCCCTGCGGCAAGCTCGGACCAAGGCACATCGCGGCAGTTTCCGAACGTTATTGGACCCTATCGCAGCGGGAGCCTCGTATTGACGGTTGTCCCGTGGGACTCGGCATGAGTTCTCGCTGGCGTCAAGCTCGGCTATAATGGCGGGGACAGGCAGATTGTCGCACAGAGTCTTGTCCGAAACTCAGGCCAGGGGTGTCTCGCCTATGAAAATCTCCGCCCTTATCGTTGACGATGAACAGCCGGCTCGTGACGAGCTGGCCTTCCTGCTCAAGGGCATTCCCGACATCGAAGTTGTCGGCCTGGGCAAGAACGGGGTAGAGGCAGTAAACTTGGTGCGCGAAATTGACCCGCAGTTGGTCTTCCTCGATGTGCAGATGCCC
The DNA here is from genome assembly GCA_003171295.1 of Acidobacteriota bacterium. Classification (GTDB taxonomy): domain Bacteria; phylum Acidobacteriota; class Terriglobia; order UBA7540; family UBA7540; genus Bog-366. The sequence continues at coordinate 8,543 of PMYF01000923.1, forward strand.
GGAGTGGACGGCTTCGGCGTCATCAAGCGGCTGCTTGAAAAGAAGGTGCGCCTGCCTTTCTTCATTTTCGCGACGGCTTACGACCAATACGCCGTGCAAGCCTTCGAAGTGAACGCCATCGATTACCTCCTGAAGCCCATCGCCAAGCCGCGCCTCGAGAAGGCCCTGCTGCGAGTGCGCCGCCTGTTGGAGACCTCGGAATCCTCCCAGCAGAAACTCGACCGCCTGATGCAGATGATGGAAGACCGCCCGGCATTGCAGAAGGGGAAAGTAGTCATCAAGAGCAACAATCGGCTCTTCCTGGTCGATTCTGATGACATCATTTTCGCCAGCATCGAGGACGGTGTCATCAGCATCGTCACGCGCGAACTGGAAGGCGAGTCCAACTACCGCACCGTCGAGGAATTGCAATCCAACCTTGACCCCAAGACCTTCTGGCGCGTGCACCGGTCCTACCTGGTCAACGTGAACCGAATCAAGGAAGTGGTTCCGTGGTTCAAAAGCTCCTATCAACTTAAGATGGAAGACCGCAAGCAGACCGAAATTCCGGTCAGCCGCGCCCAGACCCACAAGCTGCGGGAGTTGTTGAACCTCTAGGGGTGGTTGGCTGGGAGACTCGTTTCTTCTGGCCATGGATTGCCGAAGGCGGCTATCCGTGATGTCAGGAACGGGGCGGCGCGGGATAAGACCGAAGGCTGGGGTTTTTAGTGCCCTGCACCTGTCGCGATGTTTTGGATCGGGAAGGGCACAAGATAGCAGTCAGGAGCAGTCCCCCCGCCTATTTAATCGATCCCCTCCGGAGATCAAAGAATGATTCCGACGTCCCGGCAGCCTTGCAGGGGGAGGTTCGCAACACAGGCCTCTTGCCGACGGCGGCGACAAGATCCCTCCATTTCATGCACCTTGTCTTTTGTCTGACTGCGCTCGGAACTATTTCGTTTGCCCTAAACCTCCGCCAACCAACTGGCGCAGGATACGGTTCGTCTCTAGCTGTTCCTTATGGATCTTCTTGATCAAGAACCCGAGATGAAAGAACTCGATGATTATCAGAAACCCGATGAACGCCCCGTAGTATCCGAAAATTTGTACCATCTCTGCCTCCTGGTCTTTCTGCGTGATAGTTACTTGTCGTAGCTGTAGCCTGTTAAGGCAACTACCCTAATATTAATACTGCGGAGGTAGATGTCAAGCGTAAACGACACTCGTCAAATGCGTTCCGGGTTGAGGTGTTGGGCCTGTGCGGACATTTTATCCAGGTTAACCATTCTGCAAGGCGCCCTTTGCGAAACCAGCCTCGGAGTTGCCAGAATGCTGGCAGTTCACAGCGCAGTGACATGAATAGCCGGGGGCACCACCCTGCGGTTTGGCGCGTCCCGTTGCCAGAGCCTCACCTTGCAAGCGTCTCTATCGGCGGTTGGCTGCCGCTCATTGCTAGCCTCCGGGTTCGATACCGCGCCTTCGCCCGCGTTTCCTCTCCACCAACCACCGATACTCCATGGAGCAAGAAACATTGCCTCTCTCCCTTGTGCTCTTCCGCATCCATATTGCCCAGCGCGCCGCTATTCCGACGCCACGATCTCGGTTTTGCCGGGAACTGCTATGGGTTGACAATCACCTTATTGCGTTGCGGCGAGCCCATGGTTTCTATCGCCTTCTGGATCTGAGAGAGGGGGAAACGGTGCGAGATCACCTTCTCCGGATTCACCAGGTCCCGGGCCATGAGGCGGATGGCATTCTCCATGGCCAGTGGATTCGTGCTGAAGCTTGAGTCCATGCGGGCCTCCAGGAAATGCATCCAGCCGCCATCGAGTTCGAACTTTTCGTGAGTGGTAATGCCGAAGATGTTCCAGCGGGTGCCGCGCCGCAGAAGGCTGACCATCAGATTCACGGCCAGGATCGGCCCGGCGGCCTCGACGACCAGGTCAGGGCCTTCCGGCAGGATCTCATAGATGGCGCGCTTCGCATCACCCTGGAGAGGATTGACGGTATGCGTGGCACCCAGTATTTTTGCGGTCTCGAGGGCGTAGTTGCTGATATCCACCGCAACCAGCCGGCCCGCACCTGCCGCTTTAGCCACCATCAGGCAATACATCCCGATCCCGCCCGTGCCGATCACCACGACATCGTCGCCCACGCGCATTTCCGAATAATGGATCAGTCCTTTCCAGGCTCCACTGACCGGTTCTCCCTGACAGGCTGCGTCGAAGCTGAGGTTCGCGGGCTTCTTGTAGATCGTGTTCACGCCCGTCACCATGTACTCCGCGAAACTGCCCGGGCGGGCTTCTGCGCCATCCCCGCCGGTGGTGTAAGCACGTTCGCAGTAGTGGGTCATGCCC
>PMYF01000864.1 GCA_003171295.1 Acidobacteriota bacterium
AGGCGACTACCGAAGAGCTACTCCCTCGAACCCCGTTTCGGGACAACCATGGGCCCAGCAGCCCGCTCAAATTTCGCTCTCCAATTTCACGGGCAAGAGGCCACCGACGCCAGAGGAGGAACCGTAAGGCGCCGGGATAGTTTCCAAGTCCACAGGCAGCCATGACGAGCGCCTTCCTCCGGGTTCCAATTTTCTGATATTCTCGAAGATACAATCAGGTCATGCTTCGTCGAGAGGTCGGGGGATGGAAACTCCAGCCGGCGTGCAAAATCGCATTCGCTCCATAGCTTTGAAATTTGGAATCGCTGCCCTTTCTGTGGCGGTGGCGCTCCTCATAACCCAAGCTCTTCAGCCCACGGTCTTTCCCACGCCCCTGTTTTTTGCGGCGATCGTGATCAGCACCTGGTTTGGCGGCACCGGACCAGGAGTGTTTGCGGTGCTGTTTGCGACGGTCCTCCTGGATTATTACTTCGTTTCGCCAACCCGGGGCTTTTCGATGCACCCGGCCGGGTTGTTGTACCTGGCGCAGTTTTCGCTTCCCGCCTTGTTGAGTAGCTGGTTCGTGAAAAAAAGGAGGGAGGCGGAGGCGGCGCTCAAGGAGGCGCGTGATCAGTTGGACGTGAAGGTCCAGCAACGTACCGCAGAATTGCGACGGACCAACGAGCAGTTACAGTTGGAGATCTCCGAGCGCAAGCGAGCCGAAGAAGCTTTCCACAAAACCCAGGCAGAACTCGCTCACCTGACCCGGGTGATGACCATGAGTGAGTTGGCAACCTCCATTGCGCACGAAGTGAACCAGCCTCTCGCGGCCATCGTCACGAACGGAGACGCTTGCGTTCGTTGGCTGGGGCTCGAACCACCCAATCTGGACCGTGCCCGAGACTCCGTGGCGCGGATGATCAACGAGGGAAAGCGGGCCAGCGAAGTGATAAAACGAATTCGGGCTCTGTCGAAAAAGACCACGCCACACAAATCGGCGTTGCAGATCAATGAACTCATCCATGAGATGATCGCGCTTCTGGGGACGGAGCTGCTGAAGAACAAGATTCGACTGACAACTCAACTGGGACCCGACGTTCCCCTCGTCTTCGGCGATCGCGTGCAACTCCAACAAGTGATTCTGAACCTGGTGGTCAACGGCATTGAGGCCATGAGTGAAGTGCAGGGAAGATCACGCGAGCTGTTGATACGGACAGAGAAGGCGAGTTCCGATCGAGTACAAGTCTCGGTGCAAGATTGCGGCTGCGGGCTCGACGCAGAACAATCGGAGCACCTCTTTGAGGCCTTTTTTACGACGAAGCCGGGCGGCATCGGCATGGGATTATCCATCAGCCGAACTATCATCGAGGCGCATGGCGGGAGACTGTGGGCGAGCCCGAATTCTGACTATGGCGCAAAGTTTCAATTCGCCTTGCCCATGGCTGAGGGGAGCGAGTCGTGACCATTCCAGACCCCATCGTGTACCTCATCGATGACGATGAGGCGGTACGTGTGGCAGTGAAAGATCTTCTCGAGTCGGTGGGACTGCGAGCCGAAACCTTTACTTCCGGCCGGGAGTTTTTGAAAGCAGCGCGCGCGGATGTACCCTCCTGCCTGATTCTGGATGTTCGTCTTCCGGGAGTAAGCGGGTTGGAATTTCAGCGAGAACTGACGGCTGCGAACGTTGAAATCCCGGTCATCTTCATAACCGGGCACGGCGATATCCCCATGACGGTGCAAGCCATGAAAGCCGGCGCTGTTGACTTCCTGACCAAGCCGTTTCGCGACCAGGAACTGCTGGATGCTATTCACAAAGCCGTGGAACGCGATCGAGCCAGGCGGGAGGAACAGGCCGGGGTTGAAGATCTCCGCAAGCGATATGAAGAGCTGACTCCCCGCGAACGAGAGGTAATGGGGCTGGTGGTCCAGGGCCTGCTCAATAAGCAGATCGCTACGGACTTAGGAACGAGCGAGACGACGGTAAAGATCCACCGCGGTCAAGTCATGCGAAAGATGCAAGCGGATTCCCTGCCGGACCTCGTTCGCATGGCCGAAAGACTCAGCTTACCTGCCCAAAAGTATTAGTCGCCTGTCCAAGCGTGTAATAGACTCCTGCACCTCTCCGACGCTACCCTTAAATCAGCAGTCAGGGCTTCACTCCGCAGCCAGCGTGAACGAAATGGCGCCGATCCTCCCCGAGTTCAATCGCGGAGGATAGCAATTCGGGCGGTGCCCCGGCAATTCACGGCTTTTGACCGGATGCGGACCTGGGCATTCTCAGCAACCAGGGAAATTGCCGATATTGGCAAAAACCACTTGCGTGCACCACTGACACAGATAGCGGTAGCAGATTACTCCTGTGGAGGTTTGGAGGGTTTTGAACATGTCCAAGAGAAAGCTTCAGAGCATGAATCGACGATCGTTTATGCAGTCAGTCGGCGCGCTGTCCGCGTCGTTGGCCCTTGGCTGCAACCGGTCAGGGAGAGCGGGGGCTGCCGGCGCCAGCCGGCCGATCCGCATCGGGATTCTTGCGACCACGGATATGGCGCCGATTGTCATGGCGGAAAAGCTCGGATACTTCAAGAAAAACGGGCTCGACGAGGTAATCCTGACCAAGGAATCCTCGTGGTCGAACATCCGCGACAAACTGCTGATCGGAGAACTTGATCTGGGGCAAATTCTGTTTGGCGTCCCGTTCCTGGTTTATTCCGGCGACGACTCCGCGGGCAAAGTAATCAAGATCGCGCTGACACTAAACGTCAACAACCAGACTTTGACGCTCGCCAAGGACTTGGCCCCCACAGTCGGTTACGGGCACACGGGTGGCGTCAAGGCGGCGATCGAAGACATCCGGAAGCGGAATACCAGCCGGCCGCCCACATTTGGTCAGTCGCTCAACGGTTCGTTGCCCGACATGCTCCTGCGCTCGTGGCTGGCGGCGAGCAAGGTGGATCCCGCCACCGTGCACATCGTAACCGTACCTCCGCCCCAGGCGGTGGCGAAGATGAAGGTCGGCGAACTCGACGGGTTCTATACCGCCGAGCCGTGGCACGAGGTGGCGGTGCGGGAAGGTGTGGGCTTCACCCACTACGCAAGTCAGGACATGTGGCAGGACGCCCCGGACAAGTGTCTGGCTGTAAATGCACGATTTGCGGCAGAGCGCCGCGATGAGGTCAAACGTGTGGCCAAGTCGGTGCTGGAGGCGTCGCGCTGGTTGGATGTGCCGAGCAACCGTATCGAAGGGGCCAAGGCGATCAGTGAGCGCGCGTATGTCAATCTGCCAGTCGATCTCATCCTGCCCCGCTTCGAGGTGGAGGCACGCTTCAATCTGGGCGGTGGCTTGGGAGAGAAGCAATTCCCGCCGCTCGGTGCGCTTGCCTTCTACAAGGGTGGCCGGGCTTCGTTTCCCCACCGCAGCCATGGCGTGTGGTATATGGCGCAGTATGTGCGATTCGGACTGGTCAGGAACCCGCCCGACTACAACGCGGCCACAGATGCCATCCTTATGCAGGACCTTCACCGCGAGGTCGCGGGCGAGTTGGGGGTCCCCCTGCCCGACGATGATATGACCCCGTTTGTGGCCCAGATCGATGGAGTGAACTTTGATCCCCACGATGTGGGCGGATCGTTGAGGAGGTACGCGTGAAACCCCGATTCCAGGCCGTATTACGAACGGTGCTGACGGCGATGGGTAGCGCGGCTCTGCTGATGGGGGTTTGGCAACTTGCATCGCTTCTCACCCCCGATTTGCCTGGCCCCACGCGCACGCTGCCCGTCTTGTTTGACATGCTGCGCAACCCGGTCTATGACAACGGGCCGAACGACAAGGGGATTGGCATCCAACTCTTCCTGTCACTATCGCGTGTCTTTGCAGGATGGGCCATCGGTCTGGTGATCGCAGTGCCCGCAGGCATGGCACTTGGCTTGAGCCGCCGGTTGATGGCGCTGCTCAACCCGGTGATGCAGGTCATGCGTCCGATTTCCCCATTGGCCTGGTTCCCCATCGGGCTGGCGGTGTTGCGCAGCTCACCCCAGGCCACCATTTTTGTCATCGCCATCACCTCGCTCTGGCCCACCCTGCTCAACACCCTTTTCGGTGTGTGCGCCGTCCCTGTGGAGTATCGCAATGTCACGCGTGTGTTCCGCTTTTCGCGCTGGCAATACGTGACCAGGGTGGCCCTTCCGCACTCGCTGCCGCACATCGCCACCGGAATGCGCCTGTCGATGGGAATCGCCTGGCTGGTGATCGTTGCGGCAGAGATGCTGGCGGGCGGCACGGGCATCGGCTACTTCATCTGGGACTCGTACAACTCGCTATCAATGCCGCGCGTGATCAGCGCCATCATCATCATCGGCGCCGTCGGCCTGGTTCTGGATCGTGGTCTCGCCTGGCTCGCGGCCCGCGTGGAGTATGCAGCATGAGCGGACTTTTGCTACATGAAGTTGCCAAGTCTTTCGATGGAGTGGCGGCCATTCGCGATGTGGACCTCGCCATTCGCCGCGGTGAGTTCGTATCGATCATCGGTCACTCGGGTTGCGGCAAGAGCACGATCATTAACCTGATCGCCGGGCTTGAGCACCCAACCGCAGGAACCATCACGCTCGACGGGCGCCGGATCGAAGGGCCGGGCCCGGATCGGGGCATGGTCTTCCAACATCACTCGCTCTTCCCGTGGCTGACGGTCTTCGACAACGTCCTCGTGGCGGTTGACTCGGTTTATTCTTCCCGGCGCAAAGCGGAGCGTCACGCGATCGTCGAGGAATTTTTGCGCAGGGTGGGACTGTATGAGCATCGCGCCAAGAAGCCGCACCAACTCTCGGGAGGCATGAAGCAGCGCGTTGCCATCGCCCGAACCCTTGCCATAGATCCCGATGTGCTGCTGCTCGATGAGCCCTTCGCGGCGCTCGACGCACTCACCAAGAGCACCATGCACGAAGAACTGCTGGCGATGTGGGAACGAGAAGAGCAGAAGCAAACGGTGGTCATGGTAACCCATGACATCGACGAGGCGATCTTTCTCAGCAACCACATCGTGGTCATGACCAACGGCCCCGAGGCAACTATCGGGTATGTGCTGGAGGTCAACATCCCGAGGCCGCGCGACAAGCGGGCCGTGCTACACACCAAGGCCTGGATTGAAATCAAGGAGGAACTACTCTATCTGCTTACGGAAGCATACCGGCAAAATGGCAAGCGGGCCAGCGAATCGCCCGGCTTGCACAGTCACATGAATTTGACGCACGCGGCGCTGGTGGCGAAATCAGGGTGCTGAATCTCGACGGACTATTGGTTATCTCAAGATTAGTGGAGGGTAAATGAAGCTGATTTCCGCGTTGTTCGCAATGGCTGTTTTGCTGCTTGGACCGTGCCTCTCTTTCGCCCAATCTTCGGAGAATCCCATAAAGCTTGGCTCCGTCACGGTCGAAGGCAGCATCCGCACGCGTGTGGAAGGGTGGGACTGGTTCCAGGATCCGGGATATGGAAACTCCTACGCCTTCCCTGGGACGCTGATTCGCTTGAGCTTCAGCCAGCAGCGGGAGGCGTTTGATTGGAACTTCGAACTCGGCGCGCCCGTTCTGTTGGACCTGCCCAACAATGCCGTCGCGCCGGCTCCGCAGGGGCAACTAGGCCTGGGAGGCACGTATTTTGTCTCCAACCATAATTCACAGAACTCGGCGATGGTGTTCCCTAAGCAGGCGTACATCCGGTTCAAGCACTTAGGCGGCCACGAAGGACAGAGCTTGCAGGTGGGCCGGTTTGAATTTCTCGATGGCAGCGAAGTCACTCCTCGGAACGCCACCTTGGCAGCAGTGAAGAAAGACCGCATCGTCCAGCGGCTGATCGGCAACTTTGGGTTTTCCGACGTGCAGAGGGATTTCGACGGCTTCCATTATGTGTACTCAAGGCCAGCCCTCAACTTTACGGTAGTAGGAGCCATTCCCACCCGGGGCGTATTCCAGACCGACGGCTGGGGGTGGCTGCACACCGGATTCATCTACACATCGCTGACCGGTCAGGTCAGGGCGCAGCAGAAGGCCGCAGGGGAGTGGCGTGTCTTCGCCATCTACTACGACGACTGGCGTCACGTTCTCAAGACCGATAACCGAGGCGCGGCGGCCCGTCAGAGGGACATGGGCAATGTCCGCATCGGAACGTTCGGGGGTCACTATCTCCAGGTGGCGGAGTCCCCGGCAGGCACCCTGGATTTCATGTCGTGGGGCGCATTCCAGACCGGGTCGTGGGGCGCTCTGGCAGACCGTGCCGGCGTGTTTGCCCAGGAAGCAGGGCTGCAGCCTAAACTGGTCAAGGCCGTCCGTCCGTGGCTGAGGGCAGGTTACCTGTACGGAAGCGGCGACGGCAGCAATTCGGACAACCGGCATGGCACGTTTTTCCAGATCTTGCCTACGCCGCGCCCCTACGCGCGGTTTCCGTTCTTCAATTTCATGAACAACCAAGACGGGTTCGCGGAGCTAATTCTGCGGCCGGCCCCCATCGTGACCGTTCGTAGCGACATCCATACTCTGCGCCTTACGAGTGCGAACGATCTCTGGTACTCGAGCGGGGGAGCCTTTCAGCCCTACACCTTCGGGTACACGGGCCGCCCCAGCAACGGAGCGCGGAGTTTGGCAACACTCTATGACACCAGCGTGGACTTCCAGGTGAACGCTCGCGCCTCGATAGGCCTTTACTACGGGTATGCGGAGGGAAAGTCAGTCATCCAGCACATCTATCCGCATGGGCCGAATGGCCAGCTTGGGTTTCTCGAAGTCACTTATCGATTCTGACAAGAGTGCCAGCCATCTGCGCTATGGGAGTTTGGGTGCGACACACCAGCATGATTGATTCCTGGGGCGCCTAGGTGGGCTGGCTAATGTTGACTTTCCGTATTACTCCCCAGTCCGCTTCGAGGAAGCTTGTGGTGGCATACGACACGCTGGATAGATCGCGAGTAATGCCGTAGGGTACAGCGAAGTCGCTCAACTCCTGCATCGTCGCGGACTCGGAAACAACTCTTCACTGACCTGCTCAATCTGTCATTGCGTACTTCCCTGAAACCGGGGCTACGGTAACAACGGGAACAACTCAAGGTGACCCACTGCCGGGTGAACCGGGCACTCAGGCCAAGGT
>PMYF01000714.1 GCA_003171295.1 Acidobacteriota bacterium
TTGAATCGCTCTTCACTTCGGCGGAGGGCTTCTTCCGCCCTTTTGTTTTTCGTGATGTCGCGGGCGATAGTGGCGGCGCCCGCGGGCTTTCCCGCCGGGTCGAAAATGGGGAAAATGCTCAACGACACATGAATCGATTCGCCATCTTTACGCACGCGGACAGTTTCATAATGCTCGACCCGCTCACCTCGCCTCAACTTTTCAAAGATGGGGTCTAGGTCCTCGGCGATCCCGCCTGGCACCAGCATGCTCATGGAACTTCCGATTGCCTCCGGAGCGGAATAGCCGTACATTCTCTCCGCTCCTCTGTTCCAACTGACGATGGTTCCGTCCAAGGTCTTTCCAATAATTGCGTCGTCGGACGACTCCACAATCATGGCGAAACGGGAAATTTCGCCCCGCACGCGGTTTCTCTCGATGGCATAGTCCAGGCTCCGCGAAAGCAGTTGGGGCGTAAGGGCGCCCTTCACCAGATAGTCTTGGGCGCCCTCCCTAACGGCCTGGATGGCCAGTTCCGCATCCTCAGTTCCGCTCAGGACCACGATGGGCCTGCCCTTGGCGATATCCTGTGCCCGCCGAAGCGTTTCCAGCCCCTTGCTGTCCGGCAGAGAAAGGTCGAGTAATACCGCTGCGACGTCCCGTTGCACCAAAGAAGCGCCGACACTTGCAACGCTGTCCACGCATTCGAGATGGTATTCTCGGTTTCCGGCCCCCGCGAGCATTTCGCGAATCAGCCGTACATCGTCCGGATTGTCTTCGACCAACAGGATATTCACTAGACCAGAGTCCATCTCATCCATTTCTCCTTGGGGAGGAGCTTCACCATTCTGGGGGACAGCCGTGGACATCCTCGATATGTTCATGGAAGGCAGCCCAGAGTTCCGCCATTCCCTCCTTTGGACTGCGGTCTTCCGGAACAATAAATTCCTGACCGCACAGAGAACATTGGTAGACGAACTGCTCGCCAATTTTCCAAGGCTTTATCAAAAGCTGAGGTTTTTCCATCGTTTTGTCCTGCATTGCAAAAGCCCCCCTGCCCAGCCTATCCGGATGGCCCGAGGAGGCGGCGTAGAATGACCGCATCGGGCTGTCGCTCAAAGTCGAAACCTTCTGCCTGCCGAGGCAACTCCGCGATGCCCTGGGTGGCTTCGTGGATACCCGCTCGCTCATTCGCAAGTGTCGCGATGCTTCCCAAGTGCAGCTCCTATTGTGTTGCGATAGGTTGCCTGCCAACTATGCATGCAAAGCAGTTGGTCAGCGTCACCACCGCGACGTTGGCGGCAATCTCGATAATTTCAGCGTCGCCGTAGCCAGCGCTGCGGATGCCGAGGACGGCCGCCGGACTGACCTGGCCGCGCCACACCACCAATTCGCTGACAAACTTCAGCGCGGCGGCCCTCCTTGCATCACTCGATTGACACTGCTGGCTATCTATTATTTCGTCCTCGCTCATCCCGATTCTCTTTGCCACCCCACTGTGATATGCGATCGATACCTGAGATTGATTCGCCGCAGACACGGCGAGCGCGATTTGTTCGCGGAACTTCGCGTCAAGTACACCGCCCGCTAAGGTCACCGAGAAATCGATGTACCCACTGAGCACAGAAGGCGACGCAGTCATAATTTTCATCATGATTTCGGGCGTCATTCCCAACCAATCCTGTACATCCCCTAAACCCTGTCTGGCCCCGTCCGTGCCCGTGATCGAACCGACGAATGGTTTCCTCGACGTCATGTTTCCTTCCGGGGCTGTAGTTCGTGATTTAACTCTGCCACGGCCGCTTGTAGTGACGCCTGGGGAATTGGCACGTCAGTCGCCAACCAAGCAAGTCTTGCAAGTGAGACATTTTTAAAGAGTTAAATCATCGCGGCATGTCCGTGCAAGGTAACGGATTTTCGTGAAGTCCCAAAATCCTGTGAATCCTTCTGCGAATGTTGGGCATCTGACGCATATCGGTCAGGTTTTCTTGCCCGTTTTCGAGATTTCTTTCCTTCAATCGAACGAGTACACTTAGGTCGGGCATACGCTTGGAGAGACGAATACGGTAAACCATACGGGTGCAACGCTCGTGGGTTCGCACGACTATCGCCTCGTGCTGCTTTCCTTATTCATTGCCATCTTGGGCTCCTACATGGCTCTGGACCTCGCGGGGCGCGTGATCGCGTCCCTTAACTGGGTGCGGCGCGCCTGGTTAGCGGGCGGAGCAGTCTCGATGGGCTTTGGAATCTGGTCGATGCACTACGTCGGTATGCTGGCTTTCAGACTACCGGTGCCGGTGCTCTACGACGTGCCCACTGTGTTGGTTTCCCTGATAGCCGCGATATTCGGCTCGGCCGCGGGCTTGTTTGCAGTTAGTCGCAGGAAGTTCGGACGGGTCGAGGCAATAACCGGCAGCCTGGCAATGGGCACAGGGATTGTCTCGATGCATTACATCGGGATGGCGGCGATGCGGCTCCCGGCCATGTGCCACTACAATCCCCTGTACGTGGGGTTATCGATCCTGATTGCAGTTGTTGCTTCGCTGGCCTCAATGGTGTTCGCCTTCGATTTTCGCGACGAAACCAGGACCACCTGGGCGAAGGTTGCCAGCGGAGCCGTCATGGGGATTGCGATCGCTGCAATGCATTACACCGGCATGGCCGCATCCACCTTCACTGCTTCCGACATGACCGAGACCACGTTGTACGCCGTCAGCGTCTCGCGCATCGGCATTGCCGGCGTTGTGGTCGTGACCCTGATCCTGCTCGGATTCACGCTGTTGATGACCGTGCTGGGCCGGCAGCTCGATGTGCAGAGTGCCGAACTGCAATTAACTGAGACGCGCTATCGTATGCTATTCGAGCACTTCCAGGCGGGCGTCTACCGGGCGACCTTGGACGGTCGCATCCTGGACTGCAACGAGGCGTTTGCGAATATCTTTGGCTACAGTTCCCTCAACGAATGCCTAACCCANNAACGCTCGCCAACCTGGAGGTGCAACAGCGAGGGCAGAACGGCAAGTCCGTGTGGGTTCTCGAGAACGCCACCCTGATTGAGAACAAGACCGGTGTGCCTGTCATCGAAGGCAGCCTCGTCGACATCACTCAAAGGAAGCAGTCAGAGGAGGACCTGCGCCAGGCTCACGAAGATCTCCGCAGGGCACACGAGGACCTGGAGGCGCGTGTTCGCGAGCGGACCGCGGAATTGGCAAAAGCCAACGAAGCTCTGCGGGCTGAGATCGCCGAAAACGCGCGGGCGGCAAAGGAGATCGAACGGCTTCGGAGCCAACTCGAGCTCGAGCGTGACTACCTGCGGGAAGAGGTGAAGGAATCGCAAGCTTTCGGGGAGATTATTGGGAGCAGCCCCGCGCTCCGGCAGGTGCTCAGCCAGATTGAGCTGGTTGCGCCGACGGAGGCCTCGGTGCTGATCCTGGGTGAGTCAGGAGTAGGCAAGGAAGCGGTGGCGCGGGCCATCCACGAGCGCAGCCCGCGCAGCCAGCAACCGTTGGTCAAGGTAAACTGTGGTTCAATCCCGCGCGAACTGTTCGAGAGCGAGTTTTTTGGCCACGTCAAAGGCGCGTTCACAGGTGCGCTGCGCGATCGCGCAGGCCGCTTCGAGCTCGCACACCGCGGTACGCTGTTTCTCGACGAGGTCAGTGAGATTCCACTGGAACTGCAAAGCAAGCTCCTACGGGTACTTCAGGAGGGCGAGTTCGAGCGGGTTGGGGATGAATCAACTCGCCGTGTGAATGTACGGGTAATCGCCGCAACGAACCGCGATTTACAGAACGAGGTGGAAGCCGGCCGGTTTCGGCTGGACCTTTTCCATCGGCTTGCTGTGTTTCCTCTTCGGGTTCCGCCGCTGCGCGAGCGCCGCGAAGACATCCCCATCCTGGCAGCTCACTTTGTCCAGCAGATCTGTTCCCGCTCCAATCTTCCCAGACCTCGCCTGCGCCAGCGCGACATGGAGATTCTCCAGCAGTACGATTGGCCCGGTAACGTCCGCGAATTGCAAAACGTGATTGAGCGGGCAGTGATCCTGGCTCGGGGTGGCGCGTTACACTTTGACCTCCCGGTTTCTTCCCGAGCTTATGTGCCTGAACAAGCAGCCCAGCCGGAAGCACCCGTTCAGAAACAGCAGGTCCTCACAGAAGAGGAATTGCGAGCCCAGGAGTACGAAAACCTGCACAGGGCGCTCGAACAGACTGGGGGGCGAATTTCCGGACCGGGCGGTGCGGCCGAGCTTCTGGGAATCCATCCGAATACGCTGGCCTACCGCCTGAAAAAGCTGGGCATCAGGTATAAACCCTGATCGGGAACTGGTTCGAACCCAACTTGGCTACGTAATGATTTGCGGCCTTTGGGGAAATAGCTCCTCAGTAGTCGCCTAGCGTTTACCCATCAAGTTCCTGTGGCTTGGTGCGGCGGGCAACCTAAGGCCATGGGAGTCTATGTGTAGGTTTTGCCAGCACTCGTGACAAGAACATAGGGTATTGCCAACAATCGTGGCCGGAATTGTCACGATTCTTGGTAGTGCACCTACGGTTCCCCTTTGTTATCAATTGTCGCGTTTGTCATTTACTCGGGCAACCTACCGATGGGGTGTTCAGCTTTCTTAACCGGAGAGAACTGCTTTCTCCACTTCCGCCAGCTTGGTAAGCAACCGTTCTTGGCGGTCGACTGGCGGGGTGCCTTTCATGGCCCAGTAAGCACGAAGCTTCTCCTCTGCAGAGTGAGCGGCAGCGATTGGAGCAGGCTCCGCCGGCAGGTCTACATCGTGCTCAATCTTCACCTTCAACTCCGCAGGACTGGCAGCCAATAACTTCTCCCGAAGATTCTCCTGCTGCTCGCGGCTGAGCAAGTGGTCAGGCCCATTGGGGACTGTCACTACGACTTTCACCCGAGAGTCTTTCAAGGTGAGCAAATCCAAGTTGTCGGGTAACCGCAGCTCGCCATCTTCGTAAACGGCACGAAGCTCGACCATCCGGCGGGTGGGTGAGATCCTGAACTCAACGTTCAGATCCGACAGGTCCGGGCGAAGCTCGGGAGCATTCAGTGTCACCAGGTGGTAGCCTTTGTCTTCAACCTCACTGTAATCGCAGCGGGAAAGGGACCCGGCATACCAAATGCGTGGGGCGAGTTGCTGACGGAGGTGAACGTGGCTGAGCCCGACATACTGGGCCTCCAAGCTACGTAGGGGGTCAAGGGGATACTCGGCACAGCGCCCGACCAGTGGTTGACCACTGCTCACTCTGGCGCCAGCCACCCCGAAATGCCCAAAGAACAGCTTGTAGCTTCCAGGCCGCTGCTCAAACCGCCGGTTGAACTCATCAAGTTGCTGGGCGAAGGTCTCGCCCAGACTGTGCTCGTTACCGGCCATCTCGGCTTTACGGGGATACGGGAAGACCGCGACGGCAGCCTCGCCTAGCTCAATGAACTGCGGTTCAGTGCAAAGGTGTATCGCGTGCCATCCCTTGGCCCGGCCAAACACATACAAATCGCCCTCTAGCTCAGCACCGTGATTTCCCGCGACCAGAATCACCGGTGCATGGTTGGCCATTTCGACCAGCATGTCCACCCAGAGGTTCCGTTCCTTGATCGTGGCCTTGTACGTCGTGAGGTCGCCGTTGATCACAAAGAAGTCAACGCTCGCCTGGATGGCATCTGCGACAAACCATTCCAGGCACTGCGCGGTGTCGGAGAAGTAGCGGTCTTCATCAACGTGAAAATCACCGGCGTGACCGAATCGAAAGGCCATGCGGGACCTCCCTTCATGTCAAAATATCAATGCGTCCGTCTGTTAGTGGGGGATGGTGAGGCGGAAGAGAATCGTCAACCTAATGGAAACCCTTTTGTGCGCCATGAAGGCTGCGAGAGATCTGTCTGACGAACAGGAAACTTCCTCGATGCGGACTTCCGGGGAGCCAGGGTTGCACTTCAACGGGTAGGTTAAACGGCCACGTGCATCGTTTCCGAGTGAGGGGCTGAGAGAATCGGCGGGCCGGGCAAAGTAGCACAGACGCCGCTTTCGCGTCTGTGGCTTTTGGGCGCGACCTTTGCACGAACTGTGGACTCACAAAACAGGTTCGCGCTACGCTTGCTTCATTGGCTGGATTTGGACATTGTCATAAGACGTCTGACGAGATCAGCTTGGAATCGGAATTGTCCGGCACCTGGCGCGAAGCAACTTTGAATGAAGGCGCCTCCCGCCGACAGGGCCAGACGATCATTTCGGAAACGTGACGTGGCCCTTCCAGTGGGACTGCCACACGCACACCTGGGCCCCTATTCAATTATCTCAGCTTCCGCCGGCGACTGTACCGGCGGACTGAAAGCTCACCATCTAAAGACGGTGGGATTAAACCAGGCAGAGGGTGCTAAAGGCGCGAGGCCATGATCTTGGCCATCTGGCGCAACTTATCCTGAGACAGGTAGAACCGGGGTTGGGAGCTGTCCGCATACGTCATCAGCCTGACGCTGGTATCGGCCTTAACGAACCACAGAAAGTAAGGCTGCGGTTTTCCGCCCGCAGAGCTCACCCCCAGATTGAATTTGTCGGAAGGACCATCAAACGCGTCGTCGCCAATGCCGCTCACACTGGCATGGAAGTTCTCAGAAGCCTTTGTCCCCTTGTAAAGGCGGTCGCCGCGGACGTGGACCTCAACTTTCAGCATCGGTTTGTTGTCCTGGGTCCTGAAGGTCACGTTATTGCCATCGAGGACCTGCTTGATTCCCGTGAATCCGCCAACCTTCTCGACGTCGGCCGCGGTAAGCAAGCTCTGGACGTTCGGATTGCCTTTCGCTAGCGCACTGCCAGGATTGGCCTGTGCAGGAGCTGGCTGCGCCGCTGTCTGAGTGCTCAATGAGATCGGCACCGCCGCCAGCAGTAGAATCGTAAGTAAAATCGTTTTCATGTATGTCTCCCTTCATTGCACTTCAACCGACATTTCCGATTTGGCCACCTAAGATCGGCAACGTCACTTATAAAAGCCGGAATTACTTCTTTGGCATCTCGGCGGTTGCGAGTATACACCCGTTTGCCTCCCGTCGAGACCTCCGGCCAGGGTTTTGCTCCCAGACGGTCCCACCGGCTCCCAGCCGCCCTCTTCCGGGTCCTTTCAGCCTACCGCCTCGGCATCCCCATCCTCTTTTGCGGATACCCGATCAGGGAAATCGTTCAACTCCACGCACACGGGGTTCGAGGAAGTAGAATCTGCCTTGTCAACTTGTGTTTATCGACGAATCCGCAGGGGCAATCCGTGGTTCTGGGCGAATGACGGCGCACTTTAGCGAGCGAGATACTTCTGCCGGGAGCGGCTCGCCTCACCCTTAGCTCTGGAACAACCCCAACTGATCTGAGATCGGGGTGGCACTCGATGGCCTGCGCGAGGGTTTACGCCTCGGCGCACCTTCAAGTGATCCACCAAACATCAAAAGCTGCGTCACCAATGCAGGGATCGGTGCTGGCGGTGGAAGGATGACTTCTGGCACATCCCTCTCCGGTGGCTCTGGCTCCATTGCCGATTGCGGCGTCTCCCCAGGCCGAACCCCAAACACATCTGCCTGCCTTTCTACGAGCTGCTTCCAAACCGCATCTGCACTCTCCCCGATGCCTTTCTCGGTCACCAGTTCCCGTGCCATCGCCATCAGGATGTCATCACCTTCATCGATCGATTGCAGGCCGTCAGTGGCGAACTTCCCTTCCATGGCGAGTGAAACCAGCAGCTTCTTCCCCATCAGCCTCAGACACGTTTCCTGTATGGTGCCGGCGTAGTGGAAGAATTTCACGTTGACGTTATTCCGTTGCCCAATTCTCCACGAACGCCGGCTGGCTTGCCGCAAGGTGTAGATGGAATAACCGGTTTCGTAAAAGAAGATGTCGGCCATGGCCATTAAATCAAGGCCGGTTTGAACCAAACGTGGATGGCAAATGCATACCTGAAGGCCTGAGCGTAACTGGCGTTCGTACCAGGCTTCACGTTCTTCCGGCGCCACCTGGGTCGTGAGCACAGCTACCCGGATCCCTTCTTTCGCCATGATGCTCTCCAGGCGCCGCGTCACGTCACGCTTCTGCGTGTAGACCGCATAGACCTGCACCTTCCTCCCGCGCTCAAGTGAGGATTTAATTTCTTCCACCAGCCGTCGCTCCTTGGCATAGACAAAGTTCTCATCCAAGTCAAGCGTAGCTGCAATCAGGAAAGGCTCACGCCGTTGGGTTTCAGGATTGAATTCACGCCCTATCAAATCACCGAACCCGAAAGGCCGGTCTGGATAAGCCAGCAGAGCATTCAAGGCGACGCTTGCGACCGACGAATTGCCTCGATGCTCGCGGAAGGCCTTCTTGATGTCCTGTTCCATTTCCTCGTACGCCTTTTGCAGGGGCTCGTCCATCTCTACGCTGACGATTTCCTCCCGGTAGGAAGGGAGGGCATCGGAGATATCCTCCAACGACACGAACGCTCCAAGGCTCATCAGGAAGCGACCAAACAGCAGGGGTGAGGCTCCTGGCCGATGGCGGACCCGCGTTGTAACCCGTGCCTCGGAACAGGCGTTATCGGCCGGCTCAATGACGGTTATCTTTTCCAGCAAACCGTAGGTCTCGGTGAAGGCCCGAACGCCTGATTCCCCGTATTCAAAGCCCTCCCCGAGCATTCGTGACGGCCCGAGGCGGAAGAGGATGTTGAAGAGTTCGTCTGCATACCCGCCCAAGAGTGTCCCTGTGAGTACGGCAATGTGCCGGGCAGATGACGCCAGGGTACCCAGAGCGTTTCCCTGGGCCGTATCTCCTCCCTTCAGCTCGTGAACTTCGTCAGCTATGGCGTAGTCGAAGAACCCATCCATATACCGGCCGATGAAGTCGACCGGTGCAAAGCGTCGAATCTTCTTGCCGTCTGCCTGCCAAAGCGCGCTGTAGAGTGGGCGGCGAGCATGATTCGTCCCTTCCCCCTGGCCCAGCGTTTCGCTGAGCTTCACCTTCTTGAAGTCCATCGCCAGTACGCGCTCGCCTTCACTTCCGGGGTAGACCGGAGAGCCACTGTCAGGATTGACGACGCTGCCCTGATAACGTCCGCAATGGGCGACCTGGTAGGCGTGGCGCCAGAAGTACCCGAGCTTGGCGCGGTCCCGGCCGACAACGAACAATGCCGGAGATGAGCAAAGTGAATCCCAACGCTTCCGGGCAGATGGGGCGGTCTTGCGCAGGCGCAACTCGCTCAAGCTGGTCCGCAATCCCTCTCGCACGATGCGTTTGTTGCGTAGCTTAACTTCGTTCACGCCGTGGTGGCTGTTGGAGGGGGTGGGCGTCCGTAGGCCGTCGATAATGAACACACGGACGCGCGGTAAGGTGAGGATTGTTTCCCGGCACCACTTCTCCACGAGCTGCGGAGGGACCATGGCGATGGCGGTGAAGCGCCGGTCCTCAGCGTGGGTTTGAACGGCACCGAGTGATATCAGAGTTTTGCCTGTACCGCACTCCGCTATCACCGCACCCGCCTTAGCCTCCTGCCAGCGCCTAACCAAGCCCATGATGGCGAGGGTCTGAGCCGGATATGGTTTCCGAAGTAGCTTGCAAATCATTGGTGAAGGTGGGTCGTCGATGGAATGCAAAGGTGGGTAAGTTTCTAGGATTCGGGCCCCTAACTCTTGGGCATGGGCACGTAAATATGTTGGGATGTCGGTTATGGGCTCCATGACGTTTATGGATGCCTCCTGTGAGGTTTGGGTGCGATACGAGATGTGAGTGATTATTGGTGGGTCAGGCGTGGGTGGTCGAAGTGCGGGTACCCCAACTCATTGACTTTGCAGTACGGGTGGCAACCGGAAGAGACGGAAAGCGCGACAAGAAGGATGAACGCAGCCGCAGCAATAGGAGGTCTGCAGAACCTATGGGCCAGACCGTGTTTACTTCTTTTGGACGGTCGCTTATCATCAGGATGGCCGCAGCTGGACTGCGGACACTCTATGGGAAATTCACCTCTCCGCGACTATGACAGGCTGATCCAGATCACCGTGCTGGGAAAGACCTTTCAGGTTCCCGAGAACAATACCTGCCTGCGTGCCTTCCAATATCTAAGCCCGGAGAACATATCCTACGGGCGCTTTTGCTGGAACCAGGACTGCCAACAGTGCCGGATGACAGTCACAGTGGCAAGCCGGCCTGACGTCCCTGCACGCGAGGTCCTGGCCTGTAAGGTCATTGTCGCCGAGGGCATGCAGATTACCGGCATGTCCGAGGAGCTTCGTTACTGCCTGATGGGATCTGGACTGCCCCCTGGACCGCGCCCCCCTTACGACTGACTTGAGTCTTCGGGCCTTGGTCTGCGTCCCGGACAACCTTTGCGTTTTCCAACTTATAGTTTTAAGACTATTCGCATGACGGTGCCTCCTCCGCCCGGATGGCGGAACTCCCCTCGCTTATCTCCTGGCGGCTCCCCTTCTCCAGGTCATCCTGGTTGATTCGGAAGAAACTGCGGGCCAGGTTCCACTGGACCGGTCCATTGCAGTCAGGAATCTCAATGTGCTTCTGCCGCAGGGCTATTCGAATCCATTTCAGGAATAACTTCTTTGTGCCGGTGACGAGAACGGGGGAGCATCCCAGCCCGATAAGCGGCTTGATGGCTCCGCGCCGGGTAAGCTCGTCGTTGAACCAGTCTGCCCACCCCGGGACGACAGGTATTCCAAACCGTTGCGAGATGCGGTATAGCACAAACGACGACTCGTTATCGCAGAGGATGGTGCGCTTGCCTTCCGGGTCAAATCCTGGACGTGTTTTAGCCAGGTCAGCCGAGATGGCGACGAGGTGCCGGACGGGTTTGCGACCGGGAATCGTCATGGTTCCGCGGAAGCATTGGGCGTCTTCCCCGAGGCTGGCGGTGAGTGGCTCTATGCGCGGGGCTTCCACGGTGAACTGATTCTGCTCGATGACGGCTGCCCAGATGGCGCCCACGTCGGAGTCGCCACCCAAGACAGATATGAGGTGGGCCTTACCGTTCCGTGCGTCATCGACCTCCCCAATAAACCGGTCCAACCGAAGCCGTATTCGCGTGGTGGTGTCCTTCAT
>PMYF01000525.1 GCA_003171295.1 Acidobacteriota bacterium
ATGTGGATATTTATCTCAGCACACTCCGCTACTTTGAAAGCCTCGAGATCAAGACCCTTTACTCCGGACATTGGCCCATCATGACGGGCGAGGAAATCCGCGACTTCATCAGCGAGTCGCGACAGACCGTGGAACTGTTCGACCGTGTGATCCTTTCCAGCCTGCAAAGAAGCAGGTCGGGACTAACCCTGAAGGACCTAATCGATGCAGTGTCGAATGCAGTGGGAGACTGGCCCCAAGACACCTGGTCCCTCGCCATGTTTTCCGTTAACGGCCACCTGGACCGGCTCGAGCAGTTGCACAAAGTGCAGGCTGTCCGCGAGACCCGCCCCGTCAAGTGGGTTTTGGCTTGAAGCGTCTGGAGCCCGGCGCCCCTTTGTGGATTCGCTGGCCGGAGGGAGATAAGTTCAGGAGCCTTGGCTTCGTCGATTTCGACAAAGGCGGCGGGTTGACGGTCCATAGTGGCATCCTCAGTGTAGTCCTGCACGATTGGTATTTCTGCTAACCCCCGGCAATTTCCAACGGCCCCACGCTGGAGGGCACCCCGCATAAGTGGGGATGTGCGATATTGAACAGACTCGTGTTCCCTATTGGCCTGACACCCGAATTGACTCTGCGGTATAAGGGAGTGTCAGAGTGGAATACAGCGATCGCCCCATAATGAGTAACTTTTTCGACAGGCTCATTGCTTGCAATCAGCCTGCTTGAAAACGTGGGGTGTGCCGAGGTGGAGGGTTTCTATCGCTTCCCATCCTTCGAGTCCTGCGAAGCAGAGCGATGTCAACGGGATTACTCGGCAATGAATGTAAAGCGGCTTAAATCGAAATTGGCGAAAGAACACGCCAGGGGAAAACCTCTGTTGATGGGTGGGATACTCATTGACCGGTTCTATTCCTATGAAAACACTTTTTTCAAGAAAGGCCTTCCCGTACTTCAAGGCATTAGATTCCCGCTGAAGAAGGAATTCTTCGCGAGTGGTAACATCCACCTGGAGGAAGAGGCGAAAGTGCTGGGTGCTCCGCCTCGTGGCATGGATGCCCGGAACCTCTCTTATGCGCTGGGGGAGGCATGAATCCCAAAGACTTCGTACAGATCAAATACGGTGAATGGTGGCAGAACGCTTCCGAGAAAGACTCAAAAAGAAAAAATGCCCGGAATGTTAAAGCTTGTTTAGGCGCAGTTGAATACCATAACAAAAAAACGCGTCCTCTAAATATACTGCTTATTCACGGTTCCAGCCGCTCCAGCTTTAAATCCTCCGCAAAGGAACTCTCGAATAGTCAATTATTGCTTCGATCCGCTGTCGAGCCATTTCGGGGAAGTGCAGCTTATGAGATCACCGAGATTGCCCTTCGGGAGTACAACGTCGAACCCTGTGAAGGTTGCTACTCCACGAGCAGCGCACTTTGCGGTTTCCCCTGTAACTGTTTCCCGTGGGATCCCATGCAGGAACTTTATCCGTTGGTTCTTAAATGCGATGTCATGCTTTGTTCTACAGGTGTCAACCAGTCCGCTATGTCTTCCCGTCTGAAGACTTTCCTTGACCGCTTGATCTCGCTAGATGGTGGTTTTTTCGTGAGCCCAGATCAATATGAACAAAAAGGAGCAGAATGGCGGGACAAGTGTCTCGCTCTTGCTGCCGAACTCTCCAGCAAAGGCCAGTTACACTATGATGCCCGAATGTGGGGCCGGGCAGCCGCATACTTTATCTCAAGCAAAGACGAAAAGAACAGTGGACAGACCGTGGTCAGAAATTTCAAATCGCCCCTTTCCTATATAGAACTCGTAGCAAACTCTCTGAGAGATGGAAACGCCGATTACGGCTTCTTCCATGACCCGCACAATTGGTATGCCGCTGCATGGGCCGACCCGGATGAAGAACTGTGCTATGACAAGCGCTATTTTTCTTCAAATCCTAAGTTTCTAATGAAAGCAAAAGTTGTCGCAAGGGCTGCAATTCAGTTGGCACTCAAGCTGCGAGAAACTCCGATTCCGTTCGATGGCGGTGCCCGTAAGAACCGGACATAGGGATCAGACGTTGCGTTGAAGCGAGCCGACAAGTTCTTCTCCTCAAACTGGCTTATGTGGGCAAGTGTCTCCCTTCGAGTATCGGGAGAAGGTCCGATCCGAATTGGAAGTTGTAGCCGGATCGAAATTCTCAATACGGTCCTTGGCGGAGGCCTCATCCTGCACGTGGATTATTGCTTTGAACAACTGCCGGAGGTCCTCCGGAAGTTGCCGCGGGAAGGACTATTTCTGGCAATCTCCAACCTGCGTATCCGCTCCGATGAAGAGTTTCGAGAATTCATTTCCGCCCAGTGGAACTGCTGACGGCATTCGAGAAGCCGTCGCCCTGTGCGGCTGAGTTTTCTACGCCGGCGGGGCCTCTCTCTCCGCCCTCTCCACCAGGTGGCTCAACTCGGAAAGGACATGCCCCTCCAGGCGCGGTTCGGGCGGGTCTTTGAGGATAGCCTTGACCGATTCGGCGGCCAACTCGCTGGCGTCCTTGCCGCCGGCCTCCATCCAAGCCTCGGGATTGAGGCGAGTAGCCAGCGCCGAACGACGGAATTCCTGGCGCAGATATTTCAGCGTATGCGGCTCCGCGAGGTAATGGCCTCGGGGACCAACCGACGCGATCACGTCCAATCCCAGGGTATCCTGATCAACGTGGATCCCTTCGCACATGCGCAGAATCCGCTCATAAATATCATCGTCGATGACCAGTTGCTCAAGGCTCGCCGTACCCACTGTCGCAAGACTTCCCGCCCCACCGTTTAAGGCGGCGCCGCTCAGCACCGCAAGATAGCCGGTGATCAGCTTCTCTATGGCGGCCTGCTGATCCGGGACATGGGAGTCCGTTGTCAGCCCGTTACTGGCCGTAGGAAAGCCGTAACTTCGGCCCAGGTCAATCAGCGCGGCGGCCAGCAAGCCAATCTCGGTATACCCCATGGAGGCGATACTGGTTCGCATGTCGAGCACGACCGGGTGCCCGGCATAAATGACTTTCGTTCCCGGCTTGGCCAGTTGCGCCACCACGATGCCCGCCAGAATCTCCGCATTCATGATGACCAATGTTCCCGCGAGCGTCATGGGAGCCGTAGCGCCTGTAACCGCGGAAGAATTCACCATCACCGGCAGGTCATGCTCGGCCGCCCGGAGCAGCCCATCCATCTGGCTTTCCGAATAGATAAGCGGGCTGTTACAGGATGAGAAGATGATGGCCTTGGGGGCTCGCTGATCTGGAATCACCCCAAGCATGCGGGTAAGCCATTCCACGCTCCGCCCCGAATACGGGGCCATGAGAATCGGCTTCGTCGAAAACCGGAGCATGGCCTCGGTGGCACGAAGATCGCGCGTCGACAGCGGCACGTCCCAGGGATAGAGCCCCGTCACCAGGGAAAGGTTCGGTAGAGCCTCCACGACTCGAACCCAGGCTTCGAGATCAGCTCGCGTGACTTCGCGCCGCCTCTTCTTGCCGTGATCCACAATCCAGTCGAGCGACATCACCGGCCGCCCTCGCGGTGGGCTCTGGTGACCGACGACGATATCCTTCGACGGATGTTGGCCCCTAACGACAAATTCGGAGGGTACGGCCTGCGCCGATTTTTCAACTAACGCCGCCGGGATCCTGGCTCGATGTGAATCAGGGTCGATGGCTGCTCCCGCCTCCGCCAGCAGCGACAAGGCCCTCGGGTGTTCGATCAAAATTCCAACCTCTTCCAGAACCGTCAGCGAACTTTGCCGTACCGAATTGATTTCTGCCTCGGTTAGGACTTGGCGACGACGCAGTTTGTCATGGCGGTTGGCGTTTCCAGTCTTCATGAATGGCTCCCTCGTGATCCCACGAGCCTAACCCGGATTTCTCAACACGGGTTTGGAAGGGCGGGGCTAAACAGGCTGCGGGAAAACGCTTCCCTGCTGTCATCCTGAGCGCAGCGAAGGATCTCGCTCTGCGCGCGCTCTGCTGTCAGGTATTGCTCGCCTTGGGTGTCTTCGCCGTGCTCTTGGGGAGTTCGGGCGGCTTGATGTACTCGGCCGGAATCTCGCCAGTGAGCGTTTTCAGAAAGGTCACAAGGGAGGCGATCTCGTCGTCCGTCATTTGCTTGCCCAGTTGGTACTCCGCCATCTCCTTGACCGCTTCCGCAAGAGTCGCCACCTTTCCGGTATGGAAGTAGGGCCCGGTCTTGTCGATGTTCCGCAGCGACGGTACTTTGAAGACCATTCGGTCACTTTCCTGCTTCGTCACTGCCTCGCGTCCGACATCGGAAGTGTCTGGGTAGGGTTTCACGGCCCCGAGCCTCTCATACACCTCGCCGCCCAAATAGGCCCCCGCATGGCAGGCCTGGCAGCCCGCTTCCATGAACTTGTTGAAGCCTGCTTTCTCCGCGTTGCTAAGGGCTGCCTGATCTCCGTTAAGGAACTTGTCCCAGCGGGAGGGCGTCATCAGCCTGCGCTCGAAGACTCCGATTGCCCGGGCCATGTTCTCAAACGTGACGGGATCCTTATCGGCGGGGAAGGCCTGCCTGAAGGCGTCGACATACCCGGGCATGGATTTCAGCACCCCCACCACAGCCTTATCAGAGGACATCGCCATCTCGACCGGATTCATGACCGGGCCCTTGGCCTGCTCCTCCACATCGGGGGCGCGGCCATCCCAGAACTGCACGAAGTGGCCCGCGGCGTTGTACACCGTTGGGGAGTTGCGCGTGCCCTTCTGGCCCTTGTGGCCGTCGGAAACCGGCTGCCCGTCTACTCCATACTTGGCCAAATCGTGGCAGGAGTTGCAGGATACGTCCTGGTTCTTGGACAACCTGGGTTCGTAATACAGCATGCGGCCCAGATTCACCTTCGCCTCGGTGATGGGGTTCTTCTGCGACTCCACCGCGTCGGGCAAGGCCATAAACATTTTGAGCTGGGCCGTGTCAACCACCACGGCCTTCGGCCCACAGCTCGTCAGATGCATGCCAGCGGCGAGCACGATCGAAAGCGGGATCAGAATAGGTATCAGTCTGTTGTGCATGGCAGTTTTCCTCTCAAAACGAAACGTCGCAATCACCGGGATTTTATCCCGGCACCCCGGTTAACACAATCATAGCCCCCACTTCTGCCTTTATCGCATGGTCTTTCAACCTGCATGATTCCCGCTCTAAGTGAGATAGCGGCTGACGTTATTCCCGCGCCACCGGGAATCCCTGCAACCGTCCTTCCCGCGGAAGTGGGAATCCCTGGAATCGTCATTCCCGCGGAAGCGGGAACCCACCTTGACCGACACCAGCAATTGCACCGACGCCCTTCCGTAGAAGCCTCCTCGTCTCGCCGGTTCTTCCTCCCTCCAGAGGCTGGACTCTATCTTGCTGATACTGGCAACCCCGCGCTGCGCCGGACCATGACCCCGAACTCCTGCCGTGTCAGATGCCCTCCGGCCAGCCAGAGCTATCGAGCAGGCGTAGCGCGAACCTTCAGGTCAGCACGAGATGACACCGCACCAATGCCGACTCGAAGATCGGCGCTACAACCATACGGGCCGTTCAGCAAAACACTGGATTCGGCCGACCAATTTCCCCATTGCCGTGTGGTTCTGGTATAAAGTCCCAGCTATGAAATCCAGATTCTACAAGGTTGGTGTGGCCACCCCCCTTCTATTTCTGGCGGGCGGCGCGATTCTGGACACCCAGGGCGGCAACCGATGAAACCCCCTCTTTACAAAGCTGGTTTGACGGTCTGCTTCCTGGTCCTTCTGGTCGGGATGATCGTGCAAACGCTGGGGGGCTCCGCCTTTCTCACCACGAAATCGCACAACGACTGGGGCAACGACGACGCCTACATATCCTACCGCTACGCGGAAAACCTGGCGCGGGGCCAGGTATTGGTCTTCAACCGCGGCGAGCGCGTGGAGGGCTATTCCAATTTCCTCTACGTGCTCGGGATGGCTCCGGCGTTTTGGTTGACCAGCCGTGACGGCGTGTATTTCTTCTCCGTGCTGCTGAACCTCATCTTCGCCGTCGGCGCGCTCTGGCTCTTCACGGATTATCTGCGCCAGAAGCTGGGCGAACGGAGCGCGGTGGCCGGCGCCCTACTGCTGGCCCTGTGCCTGCCACTTTGGGTGGCGGTGGCCTCGGGCCTGGAAACCTGCCTGGTGCTTCTCATCACCTTGGCGATATGGGTGGGCACGGAACGCGTGGCCGCTGATCCCGCCCCCCGTCACCTGGCGACGCTGTGCGGATTAATCGTGCTCTCCCTCCTGGCGCGTGTGGATGGTTTCCTGGTTCCCGGAATCGTGGTCTTGTATTTATTGCTGAAGCGCCGCGTGCGGCCGGCGATGGCCTGCGCGCTGACGATTCTGGTGGCGCAGGGGCTCTACGAACTGTGGCGGCTGGCGTATTACGGCGCATGGCTCCCCACCACCTATTACGTCAAGGTGGCAGGCCCGCTGGCGGTTCGCCTCAGCTATGCCTGGGGGCAATTCAGCAAGATAAACTTCTTCGGAGGCTTGCTGCCCTACACTCTGATCTTCATTTTCGCTGTCATCGCGGCGGTCGGCAGCGCCACGAGGAGCTGGCGCGAGTTCGCGGACCGGCTGCGCTTCGAGATTCTCTTGGCCCCTCTCTGGCTGGCTTACTGGTTTTACGTGGGTGGCGATCACTTTTGGGACAGGTTCCTGATCGTCCTTTTTCCCCTGGGGATTTTCGCGGTCCTCGCCTCCTGGGGCGAGATCGCGCCCCCACGGATGGCAGTGTTTGGAATCGTGCTACTCGCCGCTCTCCAGGCGGGGCCGCCCTGGTTCATCGATCCCCGCTTTGATTACATGTTCAACAAGTACGACTGCTGGGTGGGGCTGGGGAAATTCCTGGGAGACAATTACCAGGGGCGGACCCTGGCCGTGGAGCCATTGGGCAAGATCCCCTTCTTCTCGGATCTCTATACGATGGATATGCTGGGCTTGGCGGATCCGGTCATCGCCCACATGCCGGTGGCGACCGGCCATTATGAGCCCGGCCACATCAAGTTCAATCCAGACTATACGCTCTCGCGCCGGCCTGACCTGATCGTTCTGGAAATCTTCACGAACCGCGACCTGGGCCTGGGCATGACCCGGGCCAAGTATGAGGGGGCGGGCTACCATCTCGAATATCTGGTGGACACCCGCCGGCCGCCCCGCCCGCAGCGCCTCCTGGCGGTCCGAGGCCTGAGCGATACGGCGGTCATAGGCCTCATTGCCAATGGCTACGATTACGCCGTGGCGGCCAGGAACGATCCCCCCGCGCCCGCGGCGGGTGATCTTCGCTAGACTTGTTGCAGTTTGAGAGGCCCGTAAACCTCCCGTCTTTCATGACAGCGGGCGGCCACCTGCCTTAGCGGATTTTTCCGCGCGCGGCGACCCTCCAGCAGCCGGCGGCCTCGCCCTTGCGCACCGTGAAGATCTCATCGTGCATGTTTACGGCGGCGCAGACGTGATTGGGGATCACGGTTACGACCTCGCCGACCTTGAATCCGTGCTGAGAGTGCGTGATATCCAGAAGGCCATGCTCTTCGTTCAGCTTGACGATGGGCGCATCCGGCGCTTCCACCACATAGCCATATCCAGACTTGGGGCCGGAGCCCAGCAGATCGGAGGAAAGAGTCTTGGAACCGGCATCTATGACGGCGCGGCCGGGCACGGCCGTTGAGACCACGGTTGCCACCACGCGCACCGCACAATCATCCAGGGTGCACGCGCCTTGGTAGTAAGTGTTGAGATCGTTGTAAACATACGTGCCGGGGCGAATCTCCGTAAGTCCGGGAATCAGGTGCGCGAACTCCGCCGAGGGAGTAGAGCCACCGGAAACAATTTCCACCGCCAGGTTCTCCGCGCGAAACGCCGCCAGCGCCTTTTCCACGCGCTCTGCAACGCGAGTAGCTTCCGCCCGCCGCTCTTCCGGCGTCCCCCAAACGTTGCCAAAGTAACTCATCAAGCCGCGGAACTTCAGGCCCGGCAGCTTCTCAATGGTCCTCGCCAGGCGGACCAACTCGGGTCCGGGCTCGAGGCCGCAGCGACGCACGCCGACGTCAAATTCCACCAACACGCCTATGGTGGCCCCTTGGGCGGCCGCGGCGCGAGAAAGTTCCTGCGCCGTGGCTTCTGCATCGAGCGCAACCAGCAGACGCCGCTGGCGGGCGATGTCCGCCAGGCGGCGAAGTTTTTCGCCGCCGAAAATGGGAAACGCCACCAGGATGTCATCGAGCCCGGCGCCGGCGAACACTTCCGCCTCGCCGACTTTGGCCACGGTCAGGCCCACCGCGCCGCGCTCAAGCTGCATGCGCGCGACCTCCAAAGCCTTGTGCGTTTTGGTGTGCGGGCGCAGGCCCACGCCCTGGCGGCGGCACAGTTCGGCGTAACGATCAAGATTCCGCTCGAGCACATCCAGATCCACCGTCAAGGCGGGGGTGGATAGTTCCCGGTAATCCATAGGCACCTCAATCCCACGGCCCGATCGCTCGGTGCCGTCGCAGCGCTGACCTGGCGGCGAGCAGGTCAAGGGTTGCCAGCCTGAAGGCCGGCGCTACACCTGTGCCGGCGCGCACCCCAAGGCCGCCCTCACTTCTTGCGCCCCTTGCTGACGCGCGCGATGCAGTCGATTTCAATCTTGATCTTCGGTAATTGGGCGCCCACGGTCGTGCGGGCAGGCTGGTCTTCCGTGAAGAACTGCTTGTAGACTTCGTTCATTGCCGCGAAATCGTTCATGTCGGCAAGGAACACGCCCACGCGCACCACGTCTTTCAGTGAACTCCCCGCGGCCTCCAGAATAGCGCGGATGTTTTCCAACGTTCGGCGCGTTTCTGATTGGATGTCACCGTATTCAAACTCGTTGGTCTGGGGGTTGACGCACGCCTGTCCGGCGACAAAAACGAAGCCGTCGGCAACGATAGCCTGGGAATAGACGCCTTTGGGTAGAGGAGCTTCCGGCGTCCGAACCACTTTCCGCATGTTATCTCCTTAGGTTAGAGAGTCGCGAGCCGGGTGAGGAAGCCTCCCGGTTCGGGAAGTCACGCGAGCTGCCCGCCATCGACAAACAGCAGCACGCCATTCACATAGTCGGCATCACGCGAGGCCAGGAACGCCGCGGGCCCGGCGACGTCTTCGGGATTGCCGACCCGCCCCACCGGAATCAGGTCCTGATACTTCTTCATGAACTCCGGATTCTTCAGGAACGGTTCGCTCAGGCGCGTCCGGATCAGCCCCGGGCCGAGAGCATTGGAGTTGATCCCGTAATGTCCCAGTTCGCGGGCCAGCGTCTTGGCCAGGATGAACAAGCCGGTCTTCGACACGTTGTAGGGCGCCATTTCCGCCTCCGCGTCCCAGGCGTTCGTGGAGGCCATGAAAATCAGCTTGCCGCGCCGCTGCTTGACCATGTGGGGCGCCACGGCGCGGGCGAACAGAAAACCTCCGCGCAGGTTGATGCCGAGGGTCCAGTCCCACAGCTTCTCATCCGTCTGGACGAAGGGCACAGCCTTTCCCACGCCCGCTACGTACACCATCACGTCGATCCGCTGGTACCAGCGGATGATCTGCGCTACGGTGCGATCCACCCCGGGCTTCTTCCGGACGTCGCAGTAAAGCGTGCGGACGTCCCCGCCCCCCGCGCGAATCTCCTTCTGCGTGCGCGCCAGCATGGCGCGGTCAATATCGGCAATGACCAGCCGCGCACCTTCGCGTGCCAGGCGCACGCCAATCGCTTTTCCAATGCCTTGCGCCCCCCCCACGACCAAGGCCACTTGCGCATCAAATCGTCCCGGAATGAAGTCTGTCATGGTTCGCCCCAAGGCTTAGCACCGGCATTGCCGGAAACTTGTTTGGCCTTCCCCAACCCAGCCAGTATAATGGCTCGCCTTCTTCCGGTAAAGACCGTCCGGAAGGGCTTCCATCGTGGGAGAGACGCGTTTGCCTTCTGCGCAGCAAAAGTGGATGAACCACCTCGTGCTCGTACGGCACGGGGAATCGCAACGCAACGTACGCCGGGCGGAGGCGCAGCGCGCGGGCAGACTGGAGTACCATGAGGACATCCGCGACATGGACGTGAAGCTGACCCCGCGGGGCGCGCGCCAGGCCGAGGAGACCGGGAAATATCTGGCCCGCGAGTTTCATTTCGATCGCGTCTTCGTTTCGCCTTACGAGCGGACCCTCAAAACTGCCCACACCCTTATCGAGCAATTCCCCCACCCGGTCGACCTGACCATCGAGGAACGTATCCGCGAAAAAGAATTCGGCATTCTCGACGGGTTGACGGGCCACGGTATTCGCAGCAAGTATCCCGACGAGTGGCGCCGCCGGGAGCGCGAAGGCAAGTACTATTATCGCGCGCCCGGGGGCGAAAGCTACCCCGACGTAGCGCTGCGTGTACACAGTTTCCTGGGAACCCTGGCGCGCGACTGGCAGCAGCAATCGGTGCTGGTGGTGTGCCACTCCGTAGTGGTGCTCATGTTTCGCCGCCTGCTCGAGCGCCTGACCGAGAAAACCTTGCTCGCTATCGACCGCGACCCCGAGCAGGAGGTCTGCAATTGCTCGGTCACCTGGTACGCATACGACCCCGGCACCGGCAGCCGGGGGCGCCTGGTGTTGCGACAATTCAATAGTGTCCATTACCCGGCCAAAGACGCTTCCACGGAAGAATGCCGGAAGAAAGCGGAAAGACGGCACTAGCGATTCGGGGCATAGCAGGCTACGGAAAAACATGTAGGTCCTGTCATTCTGAGCGAAGCGAAGAATCCCTGCATTTGTAGAATCAGGCAAATGCNNGGATGACAGTTTTGGCGGGTTTTTCCGCAGCCTGTTAGATTGCAGGACCTTGAGTTTCAAGGTTCGCAATTCAAAATTCCGCATTTGGATATTCCATGTCCACACCTCTCTCACCTTCGGCCGCAGGCCCCTTGGCCTCGCGCCCACAGTCTCCGGTACCCCTCGAACTGCCGCGCGCCATCGGGTTTATGGGCGCCACGGCCATCGTGGTAGGAACGATTATCGGCTCGGGTGTCTTCCTGGTGCCGCACGACGTGGCGCAGCAAGTCGGCTCGGTCGCCGTGGTGATGCTGGTGTGGGTGGTGGGCGGCGCGCTTTCGCTGGCGGGATCGCTTTCGCTCGCCGAGCTCGGAGCCGCGGTCCCGGAGGCCGGGGGCGTCTACATCTACCTGCGCGACGCTTACGGCAGGTTGCCCGCTTTCCTCTATGGGTGGGCGGCGTTGCTGGTAATTGAATCCGGCGGCATCGCCACACTCGCCGTGGCGTTCAGCATCTACAGTTCCACGTTCTTTCCGCTCACACCTCTGGAACGTAAGCTGCTGGCGAGCGCTGTGATCACACTACTCACGATGGTGAATATTGCGGGCGTGCGGCATGCCGCGGTGGTTCAGACCATCTTCATGTTCGCCAAACTCGCGGGCCTGGCAACTATCGTGGGGTTCGCGCTCTTCGCGCGCCATATCACACCCGTCGCGGCGTCGTTTGATCTCCCCCTGCCGCACACCACCCTCAGTTCGTTTGGCGTGGCGCTGATCGGCGTGCTGTGGGCCTATCACGGCTGGCACCACCTAGCGTACGCGGCCGGCGAAGTGAAGAATCCCGCGCGGGTGTTGCCGCGCAGTTTCTTCCTGGGGATGCTGGTGGTCATTCTGGTTTACCTCAGCGCGAACCTCGCCTACCTGCGCGTGCTGCCGCTGGCGGCGATAGCCCAGGACTCCTACCAGCGCGTGGCGGCCAAAACCATGGAAATCCTCTGGGGCCCGCACGGCGCGGCGTTTGTCTCCGGACTAATCCTCTGCTCGATTTTCGGCGCGCTGAACGGCAACATCCTGGGTGGGGCGCGCGCCTGCTTTGCCATGGCGCGCGACCGCCTCTTCTTCGCCTCCGTGGGGCGAATTCATCCACGCTTCGAAACCCCTTACGTGGCCCTGTTGATTCAATGCGTTTGGTCCATCGTGCTGGCCTCGGCCGGCAGCTTCAAACAGCTCTATACCTATGTGATTTTTACCGGCTGGATTTTTTACGCTGCCGCCACGCTGGGCGTGGTCATTCTGCGCCGGCGCCGTCCCGACTTGAAACGCCCCTATCGCGTGTGGGCGTATCCGGTTTTGCCGGTGGCCTTCACCATCACCGCGCTCGTGATCGTGCTGAACGCGCTGGCCCGCAGCCCGCGCGAGTCCGGCATCGGACTAGGGTTGGTACTCCTGGGAATTCCCATTTATCTGGTGTGGACGCGCTTCGCGCGAACCCAGCAGAACCCCTAAGTGCGGCAGGGGGGCTGTCACCACCCGTGCAGGTTTTTGCGGAGATTTACTTGAGGTTTTCCGTGATGAGGTATTCGACCAAGACCACGTCGTACCAACTGCCATCCAGACGAGTGTGCTTCTGGTGCACACCGACTTCCCTCCAACCGGTCAGGCGACAAAGGGTACGGCCCGCGTCGTTGTGCGTCAGGAATCTCCCGATCAGTTTGTAGTGCCCCTGCTCGCACGCCGCGAACTGCATCGCCCGCATCAACTCCCGGCCCACGCCGTGCCGGCGGTAGTCGCGATCGATGTAGAGGAGCAGTTCGGCAATGCCCTCGATATGGGGCCGGGCGTGATAGGGGTTGAGTGATGACCACCCCAGAACTCGCCCGTTCAGTTCGGCTACCAGGAGCGGAAATTTCCCGGAGTGGTCCGCGACCCAGCGCGTGCGTTCCCCCGGAGTGACCAGGAAATTCTCAAAAGTCGCGAGCTGATCCTGCGTCGCCTGCAGGTAAATCCTCGCGATATCCTGCTCGTCGCGCGCCTCGGCGGGCCGCACTTGTAATTGGAAGTGCGGCCTCCCTTGAATACCCAGGTTGGTGGAAGGTGTCGACATAGATTAGGACCAAGTCATCATAGCAAGGCCGGGCCGATTCACCAAGTCAGGATTTGGGATTCAGCCGGGGGAACCGGCCTTGCCCCACTTCCGCAACTCCCTCCCCGGATATCGCAGCCGCCCGGCCTCTCTGCGTGGAACGTTTCCGGGGCCTTGCCTTGCCCTCAGAATCTCTTCGTATCCGCGCGCACACGGTCGACGTACCTCCCGGTGGCCACCTCCACGCGGATGATCTCACCGGTCTTGATGAAATGCGGCACCAGGATTTCCACGCCGTTCTCGAGCTTGGCGTCTTTGAAGGTGTTGTCTTGCTGCTGGTGGACGGGCTGCGCCGTGTTGGAGACCTTCGCCTCCACGATTTCGGGAAACACAATGCTTACCGGCTGGCCTTGATAGAACTCCACGGGAACCTTCATCGGGGGCAGCAGGAACTTGGTGGCCTTGCCGATGGCTTCCAGGGAAATCGAAACCTGCTCGAAGGAATCCGGGTTCATGAAGGTAGCGGAATCCCCGTCCGCGTAAAGGAATTCCATTTCGTGCTTGTCAAGCTGCGTTTCCTCCAGCCGTTCTTCCGGCCGGAAACGGAACTCCTTGAGTGTGCCCGTCAGGACATGGTGAGCGCGGGCATGAACGCTGCCCGGCATCTTGCCCTGGCCAATGTGGTAAGTGGACTCAAACACCTTGAAGATGTCGGGGCCGATTTTAAGGACTATTCCAGGACGGAGTTGCGATGCGATAAGCATGAGGACCTCGTAGGCCCGCCGGGGCCGTGGGGGTTTTGCCCGGCCAGGCGGAATCGCGAGGGGGGCGGATCAAACACTTAGGTTTTCCGTCGCGACGGGCACTGCACTTCGCCGCGCCGGGACCCATCCGCCCCGCACCCGGCTCTCGCCCAGGGGGTCAGAACCCGCGACTATTCTACGCCCCGGCTGGCCGAGCAAGTCAAGCTGGATGGCGAGGATGGGGACTGGTGCCATTTGGAATGGGAGCCCTTTCGAAGCACAAGTCATTCCCGCGCAAGAGGGAATCCAGTCGGTCGGGGACGCATTTCCAATGGCTGGCGGATTAGATTCCCGCTTGCGCGGGAATGGCTACACATGGCAATGCCCATGTCTCACAAATGACACCAGTACCAACGCCGGGGTAACACAATCAGGGCCAGGCCCGACAGGAGAAAACCATCTCTCATCCCTCCCCAAGAAATGCCGATAGAACGGATGGGAGGCAGGGAGAATTCGATGCACCAACAACGCGTGGTGGAAATCCGGCCTGAACATGGGACAGGCTGGCTCGATTGGGCTGGCCGCCATCCTGGACTTCTGCT
Source organism: Acidobacteriota bacterium (assembly GCA_003171295.1). Classification (GTDB taxonomy): domain Bacteria; phylum Acidobacteriota; class Terriglobia; order UBA7540; family UBA7540; genus Bog-366. Next base: position 14,181 of record PMYF01000525.1, read on the forward strand.
GCTGGGGACTCTGGTGGTAACGGTCCTGGCGTTTTCCGAGTCAACCGGACCCGAGGACTCGGAGCTGGACGCCAGCGGCGAAGAAGTGCCGTTGTTCATCTGAGCCGGGGCGGCGCCCCCAGAATCTGAGCCGCGGGAGTTCCGTACATGAGGTGCGCAGGTTCCGGTACTCAGCGGGGCGGCGCACGTCGAGGGCCGGCCCTGCCGGCTTCTGACCGCGCATTCCCGCAAAAACGGAAATCCAGCCCCGCCCCCGCCGCGATCCATCCCCTCACCCAGGCAACGATTGACCGTCGGTCGGTCACCAATAAAAAGGGCCACGCCAGGGCGAGCGCCGCTCTGCCCTACGAAGTCTTGGACGACTTCGCTTCCGAGCGCGCCACGAAGGCCGCGGCCACCATGTCGCCAGTGACGTTTACCACGGTGCGGCCCATATCAAGCACGCGATCGACACCCACCACCATGGCAATTCCCTCCCCCGGCACGCCCACGGCTTCCAGCACCAGGATCAGGACCTGAATCGCACCGCTGGGCACGCCCGCGGCTCCCATAGACATAAGAATCGCCGTAACCATGACCACGATCTGCGCGGAAAGGGCCAGCTTGATTCCAAACACCTGGGCAATGAAGAGAACGGTGACACCTTCAAAGAGCGCGGTGCCGTTCATGCACATGGTGGCCCCGAGCGGGATGACGAAGCCCGAGATTTCCCGCGGCAACTTGAGCGAGTCTTCGCAAACTTCCAGCGTAGTGGGAAGCGTGGCGTTCGAGGAACTGGTGGAGAAGGCGGTCAAAATCGCCGCCCAGGCGCGGCGGAAGAAATCTATTGGCGCCCAGCCGGCAAAAACCCGCACCAGCACCGAATAGACGCCGAACTCGAAAATGAACAGCCCCACCATGACCGTAATGATGTACCAGCCGAGCCGCGCCAGCAGATCCAGCCCAAACCTCGCNNCAATCATCGCGTCGCCCAGCCCGCGCACGGCCTCGATGAGAACCTTCGTGCGCTCCGGAGGGAGCAGGGCCAGCGCCACCCCAAAAGCCAGCGAAAAGAAGATCACTCCCAGCATGTCGCCCTGCGCGGCGGCGGTGATGGGATTGCGCGGCACCACGTTCACAAGCGTCTGAATTCAGAACTGCCCCCGCTGCGGCGCTTCCTTGGGCTGGCTGGTATTCTGGTGATAGGTCGCGAGCAACCGGTCGCGCGCTTCTGGCGACAATCCCTCGCCGGGCCGGATCAGATTCACCAGGAACAGTCCCAGCAGCGCCGCAAGCGTGGTGACGAAAAGGAAGAAGAGCAGGGTCTTCGCCCCCACCCGGCCCAACTTGCGCAAGTCGCCCAGACCCGCCACCCCCAGGCTGAGGCGCGAAAAGACCAGCGGGATGACCACCATGATCAGTGCCCGCAGCCACATTTGCCCGGCAGGCTCGGTGCCGTAACGCACCAGGTTGGCGAGAGCAGTCGTCTTGCCCCACAGGAGATTCGCCACCACCCCGGAGGCCGCGCCCAGGAAAAGACCGGCGAGGATGTGACGGGTTTTGGGGCCCTGGCGGCGTGGCAGGTTCGGAGGGCGGATGGGAGGATCACTCATGGGCGGGCTGTCTCACCTGAACTCGGAATCCGCACGAAACACCTCTGCTCTGCAACTTTCGGAAGGAGCTTACCGGCCAGCGCTCCGCGAACCTAGCCGTGCTCGGGCGCAGGGATCTGGACGATGACTCGGCACGGCGCGTGGTGAGCCACATAGCGGACCGTGCCGCCCAGCAGCGTTTCACTCAGATGGTGGGGGCGAGGCTGGTGATGGCCCATCACCAGCAATTCCACTCCTTGCTCTTTGGCTTCACCCACGATCGCCTCGCCCACTTCCCGAGCGCGCAGGAGTTCCGTCGAGAGGTGGCGGGAGAATCTCTCCGCCACGCCCTTGGCCCGAGCGAGAAGCTCCTTGCCCGGATGATCGAGAGCTTCCTCCCCGGCCTCGAGGGGGGTAAGAAGCGGCACCTCGATGACGTGCAGGGCCGAGACCTCAGCATCCATGCCGTCGGCCAAATGGCATGCCAAGGTCGTCAAGCTCTCCACCGAATCCGCGCTCGATAGCGCCACCATGACTATGGGTTTGCCCATCGTGCCCTCCCGATGTGAAGTGAATATTCGCTCCCGGACGGTTTTGCAAGCGCGGGAGGGAGGCCGGTGCAGTTTGCCTCACACTCTCACTTACGGCATGGTCACGCGCAGGACCCTCACCGGACCGAGCAGACCTGACTCGAGCAGGGGGGTGTCGGCCCGGAAGGGCTTATAGTCAAGCCACGCATACTTTTTCGTCGCATCCGCCTGGCAGTCACCGATGACGCGATTCGGCCACAGGTTCGTAACCTTTACCTCGAGGTGGTTATTGCCCGGCTTGAGCGCCACGGTTACGTCAGCTTGAAACGGGGGCTTCCAGAGGATGCCCCCCACCGGGTGGCCATTAACCGACACCTCGGCAATCTCCTTCACCTTACCGAGATCAAGTATGACCTTCGCACTCTGCTTGAACCACTCTTGGGGAGCGTTAATGTCTTGCATGTAGACTGCCGTCCCGGAGAAGTACTTCACACCCTCATCCGGGTAGTTGGGCCAGGAAACAAGAGTCTCAAACCGGACCTGCGCGGGTGCGCCCCAGTTCGGCGGGAATTTGACCTCCCACGCCCCCTGAACAGTCGTGACCACAGTGGTCACCGGCTGTGGGAGCGTTCGCGACGGAGACGAGGCTTTCTGCCGGAACACCACGAAAACCGACCCATACGGGTCGAGGTGCAGCGGCACGGTCGTCCGGCCGCCTTCGATTCTGTACCCCGCCGCTTCGATCACTCCGGTATCCGGGCGCCAAAGTTCGGGTTCCCTGCCCTCGATACGGAAGCTGGTTTCGAGGTCCTCCGGCCACTCCTTCTGGTTTGCCACGAAGTAGAGGTCCCGGTCACCGTCCCGGCGATGGATCCAGACCAGCTCGGAATCGAATGCCGGACGGTTGTACTCAAAGTCGGGAGAGGCTTTCTCACCGGCCAGGACCGCATCCAGCGGTTTGCCCCAATAGAGTTTTCCTTTGCCGTAAACGTGCTCCGTGACGCCCATGCCGTCGATGGAACCCCAGAGATCGTTGACGATGGAGCGGAACTCCGCGTCCTTGCCCTGATCGGCGAGGCTCGGCGAACCTGACGGGGGCGGGGCCACGAGGATGGCTCCCGAGGATACGAAGTCACGCAGCTTGCGCAGGAGGGGCAGCGTTAGCTGGTTCACATAGTCGGGCAGAATCAGCAAGCGGTAGCTCATGCCGCTGGGCAGCACCAGCCGGCCGTCCCGGACCGACATCCGGTTCAACAGGATGTCGGCGTTGACCCAGTCGTACGCATACCCCTGAGGAGGCTCGGGATTCACGGGCTTCCAGAAAGGCACGGTCGCCGGCGCGCCCTCACCATAGAAATAGGCTAATTCGCTGACGAACTGCCCCTGCTGCAGCAGGAAGGAGGAGCGCGCCAGATAGGTGTTCCAGGCAACCGCTTGTTCCGCCCACGTTGTGTTGCGCGTGTAGTGCTGTCCGAAAAAGCCCAGCGTGATGCCCGGCCGGTGCTGGTCGTCCACGAACGGCTGGTGGTCCGAGGTGTGGAAAACGAAGCGGTTGATGCCCAAGGCCATGGCCTTGTCGCCCAGTGGCTTCAGGTAGTAGGGTGAGGCCCACACGGGGCCGTTCGGCGCCGTGGTAAACGATTCGGCGGCCGCCAACGGCTTTCCGTAGACGTGTGCCGCCGAGGCTGTCTCCAGGAGATCCGCCAGATTATCGGGCCCTTCCTTCGCTCCGGGCGGCGGGGTCCAGAACTCCCCCATCGGGATGTCCACCATGCTCTTACACAGCAACCCGTCGCTCGTAGTCGCAGGGCCGCCCGTGGCTTCGGCGGCGAGGCCTATGCCCTGGCGGTTGAAGTACCGGCTCGCCACGCCGTAATGATTCTCGGCGAGCAAATCAGCGATGGTACGGCGGAAGTCCCACAGGAAGCGATCACTTACCGGCGCGCTCTCGACGATGCGACCGGTGAGCACGGGCAGATAAGGCGTGGGATCGTAACCACGACGCTTCTCGAACTCCGGGATCATTTCATCGGTCCAGTTCTCAACGCCGGCTTCCCAACTGTCCATCAGGAAATACCGGAAGCTTTTCCCGAAGTTTGCACCGAGCGCGCTGGAGACCATGTCGACATAGGTCTTGGCGTAGTTGCTCACGTGCTTGCCACTCAGCTTGTCAACCTCGTAGCCCGTGGCCTCGGGGCTGGCGGGATGATTCTTCTCCCCCGTGAGCGAGTAGCCCAGGCGCAGGATTACCCATTTCCCAGCCGGAACGTCCCAATCCAGCGTCCCATCGCGCCGCATCTTCGAGGTCAAATCGATGACATCCCGGCGCGCCACGACTTCGTTCCCGGGCGCCTCGGGTGTGGCGAGGGATTGAAATTCTATAGCATTCCCAAAGGCTGCCTTCCCCTGCCAGTGATTCACCCGCGGCCCCGAGAATTCGATTTCCGCCAGGTTGACGCCGCGGCCGGCAGGAAGTGAAAAGCCGGACTCCGCCGCCACCCGGGCCACCCAGGGATCCGGTGGAGGCGGACGCATCACAACGCGATAGAACTTTACCGTAGTTTCCGGAAACGAGTACGTCTGCACCGGGAAACTTCCGGTGGCTTGCTCCGGCCCGGGCAGGGTGATGAGCGTCAACCAAGTCGAGCCGTCGTCACTCGCCTGCACCTTGCCCTCCGGGATGGCTCCGCTGCGGAACACGGTGTTGCTGCCCGCGACGATGGTCACGGCTTGCGCCGGGCAGGGCCGGGGAAATTCAAACTGTACCCATACTTCGGACTCACCCTCACTGGCAGGAAGGAAGAGCGGCTTGGCCAAATCGCCATCCGTGAGCGGCGCCGCGTCGACATGGGCCGCGCTGATCGTCACCTTGGGATTGAGATCAGCCATCCGCACCTCGCCCTGCGGCAGGCGATAAGCCACCACCCTGCTGTCGGCGTAGAACGTCGGGTCCGGCTTCGCCGGCGGCGCGGGCGGCAGCGGTTTGGTTCCAGGCAGGTCGGTGGGAGTAGGATAGTCGATATCGGGAGCCATGGTCATATTCTGGAACTTGCCGTTATTGGTGGGAGGGTGGACGAGCTTCCCCGAAAACTTCTTCGGACCTTCCGCGCGCGTCTCGCTCCAAACGATTTTCTTCATGGCCTCTTCAGGTTTCACCCAGGGGCCTGCCGTTTCGCTCCATCCCCCCGACGCCGCCATGGCCATTTCCAGCCCCAGGCGATCCGCTTCAGCGCCGGCGTGGTGGAACGCGTCCTTCCATTCCGGAGTCATCCAGACGAGGCGCTGGTCGACGAATTGCGGAGTCTCCAGGTTGCCGTCAAACATCTGCATCCCCGCAATGCCGACGCGCTTCATCCACTCCAGGTCAGCGGTGATGCCTTCTTTGGTAACATTCCCGTTCATCCAGTGCCACCACGCCCGCGGCTTGGCGGATTCCGGCGGATTCTTGAACCCCGATTCCAGTGGATCGTCAGGCGCTTGTCCCGAGGCCCAGGAAGCCAGGGCGATCATCGCAGCAAAAGCAAAAGTGCGCATCATACGGTTATAGGTTCTGCTCATCTAATGACCCCTTTCCTTATGCCATCTGCGATGGGCATGTTACCTCACAGCACTCCGAAGATCAGAAGAGCAGCTTCAGGGAGAACTGGACCTGGCGGGAAGTCCCTGCGGTGCGATTGATGACCCCGAAGCCCGAGCCGCGCAGGATGTTTACCGGCAAGCCGAAGTTCACCAAATTGAAAGCGTTAAAGAGTTCGGCCCGGAACTCCAGAGCCACGGGCTCCGTACCTCCCCGCCGGCTACCGAGGTTCGTGTCCTTGATCAAAGCAAAGTCGAAATTGTGGAGGCCTGGGCCACGAAAGGTATTTCGTCCCAGGGTTCCGAAGCGGCCCTGGTTGGGTCCCGTGCCGTTTGGAACGCCAATGGGAATGGAAAAGAAGGAGGGGTTGGCGGCGCCCTGGCCGAAGTAATCTTCCCGGATCGTCCGCGCGGTGGAGAAATCCGGAGTGGCGATCTGATCCGGACGATCCCCACCCCCCGCACCCACTCCGGTCTGTTGAATTCCGG
>PMYF01000154.1 GCA_003171295.1 Acidobacteriota bacterium
GCGCTGCTCAAGCCGGGCGGACTCGCGCCCCAACGATTCAATCCGCTCGACCGTGTGCCGCAAAATGTCAATCAGGCGCTTCTTTTCGAGCGGATGGAACCTGATCGAGCGAGCCAGTCGCGACATCTCAACCCGCATCCGCGACAACCGGTGCCGGGCCCGCAGGTGAGCACGTGGGCTCGATCTCGGAATGTCATTTATCCGAGCCGCCTGCTTAAGCCCCGCAGCGTAGAGCTTCTCAATCTTGTCGATGATCCGCAGCGTGAGGCGGGTCTTCTTCTCGATTTCCTCCGCAGTCAACTCTTCTTCATCGAACTGGACAACCTCTCTAATCGAACGCGTACCGTTGCGCATCTCCTTGCCAATTTCGATGAGCTCTTTGAGCACAAGCGGAGAACGAGAAATTGTCTTGAGCACCAGCCCGTGACCGCGCTCCAAGCGTTTGGCGATAGCCACCTCAGCTTCTCGCTTTAAGAGCGGTACGCTGCCCATCTCGCGCAGATAGAGCCGGACCGGATCGCTGCTCTTGTCCAGAAGGTGTGCTGTCTCGTCGATCTCGGCCTCTTCACAGCGGGCGGGATCTTCCCGCACTTCGAATTCCACGCGTTCAGTATCCCCAACCACACCGCGTGCAGCCTTCGCCGCAGGAGCATCTTCGTACACGGGGACGTTGTGGTGTTCAAGTGCCGAGAACATGCTGTCGATCTCCGCCGATGTGTGCGTCTCCCTGGGCAGGATGTCGTTCACCTCGTCATAAAAGACATAACCGCGTTCCTTGCCCAAGTTGATGAGGCTGCGGACCCGGTCATCCTGATTCTGAAGCTCGATCGACAAAGGTTTCTCCGCTGAAGGGACGGCCAGAAGCACCTGTCCGTTTCTTAAGACCCTACCCTTACCAAGAAGAGGCCGTGGACGCCCCTATGGAAGGATCAGAACGGCAATCCCTGGGACTCAACCACAGTTGACGATGGGCGACAGTGCTCTTTATGGTCTTAACGCTGAGGGTCGCAATGCCCGCCGGTCGCACGGCACATATTTTTTAAGAACCGTACATATCCATTCTACACCAGCTTGTCGATACCCAAAACCCGATTGTGCCAATAACGATCGCGTACCATCCAAAAACCCGACTCAGGGCGGTTCCCTTCCCCACCCGTGTCCAAAAGACACAAATTTTTGTTGGATCAAGGATCGCTTCTCGTTTAGGGGCCCCCCGGGGCCCCACGCCTCACGGCTGGGGACGGCCGGATACAATCAGAAACGCGGCAAGTCATTGCAAACACACCTGATCCCATAAGAGTTTGCTTGCTCCTCCCTCCGGCTACCTCGCGATAATAGTAGTTCAGCAATTCGCCCAGCCGCTGGCAGCACTGGATCGCTCCAGTACTACCGACGCCTGACCCGTCCTTTATGATCAGCCCGTTGCCCAGCCCTTGGTGGTTGCGCGATACGGTGCCTCCGGAGCTCGCTGAAAACGTGGTATCGTTACGTTGGGCACCTGTGCGACTCCTCGAAACACTCACGGACTTCGTTCTACCGGCAGCACGACGCCCGCAAGGAATCGCCGCGTTCCTGCGGCACTTGGGCGCCTTCGGACTGTTCCTTCTCGCCGTCGTCGACAGCACCCCAATCCCAACCTTTGCCGGCCCGGACATTCTCACTGCCATCCTCGCGGCGCGGCAGCGCGAACCGTGGTACTACTACGCCGCAGTCGCCACGGCAGGCTCGGTCCTCGGCGCCTACTTGACGTTTCGAATGGCACGTAAGGCCGGTTTGGACTATCTCAGTCGCAAGTTTGGACAGCGCAGGGTCGACAAGCTACTGAAGTACTTCAAGCGGTGGGGTACGGGCGCGCTGCTCGTTTCTACCCTTGTACCATTGCCCTTCCCGACGAGCGCGTTTTTCGCCGTCGCAGGCGCGCTGGACTATCCTCTGCGGACATTCATCGTTGTCGTGGCTTTGGGCCGAGCAGTGCGTTACGGAGCCATCGCCGCCATTGCCTTCCACTACGGCCGCCGCTTCGTGGTCGCTCTGCGGCATCTTGGGCAACATTCCGGCTGGTTGCTGATAATTGCCGCCGCAGTGGTCTTCGTGGTGGCCGTGGTGATCATGCTGAGAAAGCGACTGGAATCGAGTCGCCCCATGGTCAAGACGCACGAAACGTGACGTTCCCGTTGATGGAAGGTGGCTTCCGCGATACCTACAAACTGGTGCCCGAAACGCTCCGAGTCGAAGAGGCGCGCGCGTCGACACGTCCTGCGGGTCAAGAAAGGGAGGTAATTTACTAGGTAATAATTCTTATACCATAGCATCCGATCATCATACGATCCTTAAAAGCCGCATACATTCCATAGTGCGGAACGTATGATGGCATAAGGTCGCCGGCTCCTCGAGTCGAGGAGTAAACTGGTGGTAGAAGAAAGGAACCAGGAACTCCCAGAGAGGAGGAGCCGAGCGATGATCATTATAGGCTGTGATTTGCATACACGCTCCCAGCAAATTGCGGGGCTGGACA
>PMYF01000293.1:0-3723 GCA_003171295.1 Acidobacteriota bacterium
GAGTTGTCCTATGCAAACCACGCGAGATCAGATAGTTGCGCGGATTAAGCGGCTTGGCGAGAGGAAAGCTTTCTCAGCGAAGGATTTTCTGGACATTGCCAGTCGCGGCACGATCGACATGGCCCTCACGAGTCTGACCCGCCTTGGGATAATCCGGCGTGGGCTCTACGACATGCCAAAGGTCAACCGTGCTCTCGGTGGGGANNTGCCGGAGGGCGCGTGGGCTGCAAATCTGCTCGGCCTGTCGACTCAAGTGCCAGCCAAGATCATCTACCTGACCGATGGTCCTAATAATGAGGTGCCGATCGGACGCCGCAGGATTCAATTCAAACATGCCCGCCCGAAAGTGATGGCTGGGCTTGAGGGCAAGTTCGCACTCGTGGTTCAGGCGCTGCGCCATCTTGGCAAGGAGGGCGTTGGGCCACGCGAGATCGAGACGCTGCGGGCAGCGCTATCCCCGGCGGAGAAGCGCAAGCTCGTGAAAGATACCCGGTTCGGCGTGGACTGGATCTACGAAGTGGCCAAAAGGATCGCAGGGGAGGCTGCTTGAACAGGACAGCCGGGATGCCTGCGGACGAGCGCGCGGACGTGTTCGCTGAGACAGCGGAGCGCAAGGGCTTGCCTGAAGCCATTATTGAAAAGGACTTCTGGGTTTGCTGGGTGCTGAAGCAGCTTTTCTCGATCGAGGCTCTTTCGGGGCGGCTCCTCTTCAAGGGCGGGACATCGCTGTCAAAGATCTTCCACGCGATAAACCGGTTCTCTGAGGACATCGATCTGGCTGTGAACTACGCGGCTCTGGGCTTTGCGGGAGAGCCGGACCCCAGGCGGGAGGAGATCTCAAAGACGAGGCGGGGCGGCATCCTCGCCGCGATGATGGCAGAGTGTCAGCGGTATATCGGTTGCGAATTCCTGGATGCACTGCAGACACGGTGCCAGGAAGTCCTCGGAACGGCCGAGGCGTGGGACTGGAGGTCAGCGAGCAGGACCCGAACGTGGTTCGATTTCGCTATCCCGCGGCCGGCCCCAAGAGCCTTGCTTACGTTGTTCCTCAAGTAGTGCTTGAGCTGGGAACCCACGCGGAATTTGTGCCGCGCGATCATTTCACGATCCGCTCGTTCGTTGGGGAGGAATTTCCGGCGCTGATTCCCAATGGCGACCTTGGGGTCGTTGCGCTCCTCGCCAAGCGGACCTTCTGGGAGAAGGCGACAATGCTTCACGCGGAATGGCACCGCCCGCCTGACAAGCAACTCCCCGGCCGATACTCGCGCCACTACTATGACGTTGCGATGCTGGCAGAAGGGCCGATCCGGGCTGATGCTCTCTCTGACATGGCGCTCCTGGCGCAAGTTGTGAGGCACAAAGAGACGTTCTATCCCTCCGCCTGGGCTCACTATGATCTGGCGCGCCCCGGAAGCCTCCGCCTGCTGCCGGCGGAGAAACGGGTAGCGGCATTGGAGAGGGACTACCGGAATATGAACGTGATGATCTTTGGCGAGCCGCCTGCGTTCAACAAGATCATAGAAGCATTGGCTGTGCTTGAACAGGAAATAAACAGATAAACGCGAAAGGGATCGTTACAGGATGGCTGGAACTTTCGCGAAGGGCCGGTGCGCGCCGCGCACAGACCCCCGTCCGCTTCCGGCGGGATCGCCGAACCCTTCTATGGAGACGTTGAGCCTGCCGAGCGGTTTCCTTATATCCCGCCTTTTCGGGTGTCGGAGTGGGTTGGTACCGGATTACTCGGATCGTTTCGCCAAGGGGCAAGCCGATCAAAAGCTTCGTGCCTGACACCGGCCTACCCTCTGTTCGGACCCTCATCGAGTACAAATTTGTGGAGAGCGCCGAAGACGCCAAACGCGTGAGTGACGAAATTTTGGCGGACACGCGCGGGTACGTATCAAAGGAGTGGGACAAGTTCATTTATGTCGTGTACGAGGCGAGGCGGGTGAAACGTGAGACGGAATGGGAGCAATTGTTACGGATCAGTGGAATCGGTGATAACACAAGGATCATCGTAATTTCAGGTGAAGAGCCGAAACGTAAGGGCAAGAATCAGGCGCAGACACGCCTGGGCGGGAAATAAGCAACCTGAGTAATCGGACCCCCGTTTCCCGGATGGGTGTGGTTAGGTCATAGCATTGCCGCTCAAAAACCAATAAAATCCGCTCGCGGCAGAAGAACCCCAAAGCTATTCCAGCCGGGAGACGAGCAAAACGAAGCGGGGGCCAAAGGATGGGTCGTCAAAGGAGGACGAACGGCATCGCGAATCGCAAGAAGCCAATCGAGCAATACGATCATAAGGACAAGAAACGCGCCAACAACCCCGCCAGTGAGACTGGTGAAGGAACGCGACGTTATTGACATATGCAGCTCAGCTAACGTCATCACTGATGGCGTTTATAAGATTTTGATTGAGAAGCTCGGGAAGCGGAATTCCGCTGCACACCCATCAACGATCCATGTGAACCAAATCCACGCGGAAGCCTTCGTGGACGAACTCATCCGGAATGTGATTCTTGGCTTGGTCATCTGATTGCAGGCCAGCTGGACCAGCAAGCGTAGCGCGGACCTCAGCTGTTTGAGGCCTGCGGTTTCTCACGCCCTTCAGCGCTCGTCGGTCTAATATTGGCTCCCCACGGCGTCTCGTACGGGTTGATCGCGCGTCCAGGCTGGAGCGTCCGTTCCTCTATGACCGCGACATTCTCGTGGCCGTGGCTTACCTTGCCGTTATCCTGACGATACCGCAACGGGCTTTCGCCTGGGGTCGTAAAGGCCGCCAAACCATAGTCATTGTGGCGGACCATTAGATGCGCCAGGAGACCGCCGCTCGCCTGGGAGCGTAACTATGTCGCACCCCCATCAACCAGCGGAAGCCCGCTTGGTCCCAGAAACCTGTGCTTCCAGCTCGCCCATGTCGAGGACGATAACCTTCCGGCGCTCCAGGCGGAGGATGCCGCGGTCCACGAAGCGCCGCAGATTTCGTGAGACCAAATCACGCACGGTGCCGATCTCCGCGCCGATTTCCTGGTTGGTTTCTTCCAGGGGAAACTCGATTCCCCGCCGGGTGCGAACCCCCAACTGCAGCGCTCGATCGCGGAGGAACCGCGCCAGGCGATGGCTGACTTCTTTGAGGGACAGCTCTTCCACGAGGCTGGTCAGGTACCGAAAGCGCCACGCCAGCGAGCGGATGACGGCAAAAGCCACTTCCGAATTCCGCTGGCACAGCTCCAGAAATTCCCGCTTGGGAAGGAACAGCAGGGTGGAATCCTCCGCGGCCACGGCGGAGGCAGGAAAGGTTCCGCCATCGAAGACAGAGAGTTCGCCGACGGTCGAACCGGCGCGCTCGATCACCAGGATCTGCTCGCGGCCGTTTTCGGCCATCTTGAAAAGCTTGATGGCTCCCGACTGGACCACAAAAAGGCCTTCGCAGGGGTCTCCCTCGCTGACCAGGATTTCGTCTCTGAGGAGGCGTCGCGGAATGCAATGGCCAGCCAGGGCATTCAAATCTTCGGGGGGCAGCACGGCAAGAAATGAGACACGCCGCAAGGTTTCGAGCGGTTCCAGCGCGGAGATCACCCTCATCCTAAGCGTGACTGGCACGGCGTGCAAATCGACCTCTATCCTGAGAATGAGTAGGAGCCTGAAGCCATCAGCTTACCAAACCCTGGACCCAAAGGCACGACTTAAGTCATCGCACCGCCCAGGATGGACAGATACGCTCAA
>PMYF01000293.1:3773-16900 GCA_003171295.1 Acidobacteriota bacterium
GATTGCATCCATCCGCGAAAGGACGAGGCAAACTTTGCCGACCTGGTACAGCTCTACATTGACCCGGTGGAGTGCATCGACTGCGGCGCCTGCGTCCCGGTCTGCCCCGTCTCTGCCATCTTCCCTTTGGACGACCTGCCGGAGAAGTGGAAGAGTTTCACCGAGGTCAACGCGCAGTACTACCAGAAGTGAACAGCAACACCCACGGTGGGGGGGCGACGGCGGCGGGAACAGGCTGCGGAAAAATCCCTGACGGACGGCGTAGCGGCGATTTTATATCGCCACAACGGCAATGGAATCAATCCGGCGCTGGCGACGTAAAGTCGCCGCTACATGTTTTTCCGCATATGATGTGGGTCTGCCCTGCAACCCAGGACAGCTTGCCTTCTCGCTAGCAGGCTTTGATATTCGGAACTTGACTATTTGAGTCAGATTTGCCGAAGCCATTGCGACGGTAAGATTCCTCACGCGGCCGCCGTTGGCGACCACCCTCTCCCCTCGGAGAGGACTGGAATACCGTGCGCGCGAGCCATTTGCAGCCCTCTCCCCAGGGGAGAGCGTGGACAGCGTAGCGGGCCCGGTGAGGGGTCACGGATCGCCAGTTTGAGGTGAAACCTCGCTAGTAATCTCATCTTAAACGCCGCACGACATGGCCCGTCATGAAGGGCTACCCACTTTCAGGTTGACCCTGGAATCCAAGCATAAGTAAGATTAAACACTGAGCTACCTTTTCACACGGGGACTAGCCCTGTGCTTGCCGTTGTCGGGTCCTGGGAGGAGTCGGCTTGACGAAACGATGGTTGATCTGCTGTTTGGGCATGGCCGTTCTCCTTAATGGCTGCGCAGCAACCCCCAAGCGCACGGCGGTTGTACAAGTACCAGCTCCGCCCCCACCTTTGGAGACTCTGCCCCTCAAGGCGACGGATCGCATCCTCCCCCTCGAGATAGCTTCTGCGCCGGACGACGTGGAGGTTCTCTTGAAGCAGGTGGATGACTTCTACCAAGCCGGGATGGGCGATTACCGCACTGGGAACCTCGAAGAGGCCAAGGCAGCGTTCGACCAGGCGCTGTCCACCCTCCTGGAGTCGGGCCTGGACATCCAGGGCGACGACCGGTTGAGCTCCGCGTTTAACAAAATCGTCGAGAACGTCTATACGGCAGAGGGCGCGGCGCTAGAGCATGGCGACACCCTGAGCCCCCACAACTACGAACCCGCTCCGCTCGACTCGTTTTCGGGTCTGACCTTTCCCGTTGATCCCAGGGTCAAGCAGCAAGCCCAGGAGGAATTGAAGTCGGTACATTCCGACCTCCCCCTGATCTCCAATGAATTCGTGGATGGCGCGCTCACCTACCTGCGGAACCACGCCCGCGGCTATGTAACGACCGTCCTGCAACGGCTGGGCATGTATCAGTCGATGATCAGCGCGGCGCTGCAAAGTGAAGGCGTGCCTCAGGACCTGATCTATCTTGCCGCCGGTGAGAGCTCGTTCAATCCCTTCGCCGTATCGAATAAGCGCTGTGTCGGCATTTGGCAGTTCGCGCTGGGCACGGGAGTGATGTACGGCCTGAAGAAAGATCGCTGGGTGGATGAGCGCCAGGACCCCCTCAAGTCCACCGGAGCGGCAGCCCGGCACCTCAAAGACCTGTACAAGACTTTTGGTGACTGGTATCTGGCCATGGCGGCTTACGACAGCGGCCCCCTGACGGTGCAACGCGCCATTGAGAAGACAGGATACGCGGACTACTGGACGCTGCGACAGCTTCATGCCCTGCCAGCGGAAACCGAGAACTACGTTCCGATCTTCCTGGCGACCTTGCTGATCGCCAAAGACCCGAAAGCTTACGGGTTTGACGTCGAACCCCGTCCGCCGCTCGCGCCCGACGTGGTCGTCGTCGACATGCCCACCGATCTTCGCTTGGTGGCCCAGCTCATCGACCATCCCGTCGAGGATTTAATCAAGCTGAACCCCAGCTTGCAGCGCTGGACAACTCCCGCCAACGAGCCGGAGTTCGTTTTGAACTTGCCGCCAGGCACCAAGGACCACTTCGAGAAGAACGTCGCTGTCGTCCCGCCGGACAAGCGGATTTGGTGGCGGGCGCATAAGGTGGCGGAAGGCGAGACTTTGGCCGGCATCGCCAAGCAATTTCGGATGTCGCCCGTGACCCTGGCGGATGTAAACCAACTGACCCCGGGGGCCTCCCCCGCGCAGGGGGCGCACCTTGTGGTTCCGATGGCGCCGGGCAAGGACTCATCCCTGGTGCGGGTGCGGGAAAAAACGGCCCAGCGACTGACGCACTATCGTGTGCGTGCAAGCGACACCTTGGACCTCGTCGCCGATCACTTCGACGTGACGCCCTACCAGATTCGCCGTTGGAACAACCTGAAGTCTTCGCAATTGGCGCCGGGCACATCCCTGCGCCTTTACGTGCAAGCGGAACAGAGCAGTTCTGCCCGGCCATCCCGTGCGAAGGGCAACGCCAAGACGAGTCACGCTTCTCTCAAAAAGAAATCCCATGTCGCGAAGCCTGTTTTCGCCAAGAAGCGTACCACCGCTTCCGGCAAGCCAACTTCTCCCGCGGCCGCACTGGGAATCAAGTAGGTCGAACTTTGTCAATAGTTCTTGACAGGATGATTTTGGTGGTATAAATCTGCCCCAACCACAAGTTCTGTGGTGGGCACGCAAGCCACCATGGACTGAAACGAATTTCCATGTGTGAGCACCGGACGACAGGAGGAGGGATTCATGGCCTTCGATGATGAGAACGAACCAGGCGACGAACTGGAGGACTTCGGGGAAGAACTCTCCTCCGATTACAAAGAAGAGGCGGAGGAAGGTTCAGGGGAAGAGGGCGAGGAAATCGAGGAGGAAGTCTCCTACGGAGCAAGGGAATCGGTAACTCTTGCCAGGAAACCGGAAGTTGCCGCCGTGGCAGCTCCCAAACCGACGCCCGCAGCCCCTAAGAACGCCCCGGCCAAAAAGAAACCGGCTAAGAAAACCAAGCCCAAGATGAAGAAGCCGGCTAAGAAAGCGGTCAAGGCCCGCAAGCCTGCCGTAAAGCCCAAAGAGGCCAAGAAGGCAAAGAAGGCCGCCAAGAAGCAAGGGCGGCGCCGGTAGGCAGAAGTATCGGCACGGGACCTCGGGCAATGACCCCAGCGTTCGCCCCTTGCGGGGCAGCGAAGGGGGAGGCTTGCCCACGAGTGGGTGTTGTATGCCCGAGGCGCCTTGCGTCACCAATCATGCCAACTACCGAGCCTGCAGGATTTCCTGGAGGAGTGATGGAACCGCAGGGCGCTTGGCGGGAAGCGGGCCCTGTCGGCGGCCCGGTGGCGCCCAGGGTTCGCGCCGTGGAATTTGTCCGCCGGATGCGCGGTGCCTCCCAGCCCTGCCTTTTGCGCTGCGAAGACGGGGCCAGCTACGTCGTGAAGTTCCAGAACAATCCCCAGCATGCACGCGTGCTCGCCAACGAGATGTTGGCCTCGCGCTTGGCGCAGTTGGTGCTTCTGCCGGTTGCCGCTCCGGCGTTTGTCGAAGTCTCTCGTCAATTGATTCGCAATAATCTCCACCTTGCATTCGAGGTCGGCGACCGCCGCGAACCTGTCGTGCCAGGTCTGCATTTTGGCTCGCGCTTCCCAGGAATCCCCAGCGAGACACTGGTCGTGGATTTCCTGCCCGATCGTCTCCTGCGGCGCGTCCAGGACCTGCACGACGTTTTCCTGGGGACCTTCGTCTTCGACAAGTGGACGTGCAACTGTGACGGCCGCCAAGTGATCTTCCACCGCCCTGCGAACGGCGATGGCTCCGCCTATTCCGTGGCGCTGATTGATCACGGATTTTGCTTCAACGACGGCGACTGGACTTTTCCCGACAGCCCCATTCGCGGCATCTATCCTCGCCGTTTGGTTTATGAGAAGGTCCGCGGGCTGGAATCGTTTGAACCCCTTCTCTCCCGCATCGAGGACCTCACACCGGGTGAGCTCGAAGCGTGCACACGCGGAATCCCCCCGGAATGGTGCGAGCCGGATCCCGCCCCACTCGGACGGCTGGTGGAAACTCTTTACGACCGGCGCCGCAAACTGCGCCAGGCAATCATCGATACCAAGAACTGTTCGCTCAGCCCGTTTCCCAACTGGGAGTGATGTCAACTACGGAGAGTGACAAATTACAGGCAACGCTGTTCTCTGTAATGATTAAGGAAATGGAAGACGGTCAGACCCGATGCCAGAGGCAAGCAGCTTGAAAGCCTGGACGTATTTCCTGGTGCGCTACGTCCCCGACACCGCGCGCGAGGAGTTCCTGAATCTCGGCCTGTTCCTGCATAACGCCGAGGAGCAGTTCCTGGACTGCCTTTTTGCCGATGACTTCCGCCGCCTCAAGCGCTTCCACCCGCAAGCCGATTTTTGCTTCCTGCGGGAGTTGCAGTCCTACTTCGAGCAGCAAATCCAGGAGCACGAAAGCAACCTGGAGGGGTACCTCCAAGAGATGCAGGAATCATTCTCCAATCTCATCCAGCTTACGCCGCCCCGCCCTCTGCTTACCGCCGAGCCGCAGGCGGAATTGGAACGGCTCTTCGAAACCTATGTGGGCAAACGTTTGGTAGTTTTTCCGGCGGCGGACACTCGCATGCGTATCAAGCAGCGGCTCGTAGAGGCGCTGCGACGGGCAATGGTGTTCAACGAAAAGCGCTTCGAAAAACACATCCCTGCCGAGCCGTGGACTGAGAAGGGTGACCCCTTCCATTTCGACTTTGGCTACCGGCCACGCCTCTCCGCAGGGAAACCCAACGGGCACCTCAAGCTGATCCACGCACTCTCCCTGCGCCGCGATCATGATCTGGCCCACGTCCTCGCGAACACCCTCCGCTACGTTCGCCGCAAAGAGCCTGCAGAACTCACCGCCCTCGTCGAAGGCTTGCCGGCGCCAGGAGACAAAACTGCGAGTCATTCGTATCGCCTGCTCATGGATGCCGAAGTCACCCTGCAGCCTCTCTCCGAGGTCGAGGCCTTCGCTGCCTCAGTCAGCAAAGAACTCCAGTCCCATGCCTCCGCGTCGTGATGTGCACCCCACGGCCAACAAGCGGAGCGCGGAGCACGGGAATAATCAGGAAGGCCTTGTAACGGCGGGGCTAAACAGGCTGCGGNNATGACAGTCCCGACGAGTTTTTCCGCAGCCTGTTTAGCCCCGCCCTTCCAATCCCGCAGTGAGAAATCCGGGTCAGACCCGTTCGGGAATTGTGAACGGCGCACGGAAGCCGCGGTCGTCACCGCGCAGCAGGCGGTTGGCTTCTTCGTCGCCGATCACTTGCTCTTTTTCAGGATCAAAATTCAGACTGCGTCCCAGGCGATACGATGCATTGGCGAGGTGAACCAGGGTGGCCGAGAGGTGACCTTCCTCAATGGGCGCCAGCACGTCTTCCTTTTTGCGCGTCCGGACGCAGTGGATGAAATTGGCCCACCGGTTCCCGTCGCGCGTGGCACTGGGACCGGGTTCCTGTTCTTCTCCCAGCCACGTCCGGTAGGATTCATAGCCCGTCATCGCCATGTACCCCTTCGAACCGTAGAAAAGATTCCCGCACATCGCCTTGGGCTGTTTGGAATTGGCCTGGCCCACAGCCTGCGGAAGGGCCGCCGCACCTGCCCCAAACCCGGGCAGGCCAATCTCGGCCTCGGTGTTGGTCATCCAATGCCGGACCTCAAATTCCAGCAGCCGTTTTTTCCCATCCGGCATGAGGAATTCAAACGCGCAGTTCAAGACGTTGGGGGTTTCCTGATCGTCGTTAAACATGACGTGCCCGCCGATGGCTGAAACCTTATGGGGAAGCTTTACGCCAAGCCCCCACCGGGCCAGATCGACCTCATGGACTCCTTGATTACCCAGGTCACCATTGCCGGTATCCCAAATCCAATGCCAGTTATAATGAAAGCGGTTACGAGTAAAAGGTTTCAAGGGAGCGGGCCCCGTCCACAGATCATAATGGACACCGGCGGGAACCGGCTCGGCCTGGGCAATGCCGATGGTGTCGCGCCACTTAAAGCAGAGGCCGCGCGCCAGGTAAACCTCGCCAATGACCCCTTCGCGAAGCTTCTTCATTCCCTCCAGATAGCCTTCCGCAGAGCGCCCCTGCGTCCCATGCATCGCAATCCGGTCGTACTTGCGGACCGCCTCGACCAACTGGTGACCTTCCCACCAGGCATGCGAGCAGGGCTTCTCAACATAGATGTCCTTTCCCGCCTGACAGCCCCAGATGCCCATCAGGGAGTGCCAGTGGTTCGGAGTGGCGATGGAGATCGCGTCGATGGATTTGTCTTCCAACAGCTTCCGCACGTCGCTGTAGACTTTGGGTTTCGCCAGATGCCGCTTCTCCATGTCCGCCAACCGTTGGCTGATCACGTTCTCATCGATGTCACAGATCGCGGCAACTTCTGTGTTGGGGACCGCCGCCCATCCTTCCACGTGCGTGAATCCCTGCCCGCGTATGCCGATCACTGCCACCCTGACGCGATCGTTAGCGCCCCAGACTCGGCGGGGTTGCGTTATGAAGCTGATCCCACCGAGCGCCGCAAGGCCCGCGCTGCTCTTGAGGCCTGTCTGCATGAAGTCCCGCCGGCTGACTCTTGAATCCCTCATCATAGATCCTCCGTTGTCTGCCTGCTTTCACTCTGCAAACGGTGGGGATTTCCCGAATGGGCCCACACCGTCCTCTGGCGACCGCACTATTCTACCTCAGGCACAGCCGGCGCGGACTCCGGGAAATGCAGCAAAAATCCAGACGAGGAATTCCGTATGGGGACAAGCGTTGTCTCCGAGCGTTGGGGTTGCGGGGCCCGGGTGAATGATCTCGTATCATCTTCAACCCGCCCTGGCGGCTGCTTTCTGATATCATTCCCTTTCCCTTGGAAACCCATGCGTGTAAGGTGTCTCTGTGGAGTTTGAAGGTCGAGTTGCCATCGTCACGGGCGGGTCAGGCGCGCTGGGCAGCGCTGTCACTCTCGATTTGCTCGGAGGCGGCGCCCGCGTGGCAGTGCCCTACACGGCCGATGAACATTGGGTGGCGCTCCAAAATCGTGCCGGTGCAGCGCGTGAGCGCCTGTGGGGCGCGAAAGTCGATCTAAAGAAGGCTGCCGGCGTGGAGCATTTCGTTGCGGCTGTTCTCGAACAGTGGGGGCGGCTCGACTTCCTGCTTTGTATGGCGGGGGGATTTGCTGCCGGAAAAATCCACGAAACGAGTGAGGAAAGCTGGGACCGGATGTTCGATCTAAACTTAAGGACCGTTTTCCTTACGCTGCGGGCCGCCGTTCCGGCGATGATCAAACAGAACTTTGGCCGGATTGTCACCATTTCTAGCGGAGCGATCTTAAACGGGGGGGGCGCCGGCATCGGAGCCTACGCGGTCTCGAAGGGTGCGGTCCGCCAGCTTACCGAGATCGTGGCCGACGACCTGAAAGGCTACGCCATCCACGCACACTGTATCCTGCCGGGAACCATGGACACTGACGCTAATCGGCGCGCCATGCCGGGTGCCGACTGCTCCCAGTGGGTGAAGACCGAAGGCGTGGCGCGCATTATCCATTTCCTGCTGAGTGACGACTCCCGCGCTGTCCGCTCCGTGATCGTCCCGGTGCTGGGTTGAAGCCTTGGGCAGCAACGCAATTCGGTTCTGCCGCAACCCGCTATGACCGGTGAGCCACGGCTCACTCAACCTGCGAATGCCGATTGAAAGTTTTGGCTGATCCAACTAAAATAGAGGATTGCGCTGTTGCCAAAAAGGAGTTCTATGAAGAAGGCTATTCACCCCAATTACCATGAGGTTACGGTCGTTTGCGCGTGCGGCAGCACCATCAAAACGCGCTCGACCTATAAGAGCGACATCCTGCACCTGGAAATCTGCTCCAAGTGCCATCCATTCTTCACGGGTAAACAAAAGCTCATAGACGCCGGCGGCCGTGTGGAGAGGTTCCAGCGGAAGTACGCCAGCTTTAAGAAAACCGAAGCTGCGCCAGCCGGAACCAAGGCCACGTCCAGCTCCTAGCGGGGGCAAGCATCAGCAAGTGCTGTTTACCAGTCGTGTCGAACTTTGAGACCCAGGGCTTTGCGCTCCTCAAGTGAACTGGAGTCCGATGGATAGAATTCCGCCCATCGATCCCTACATCACCAAACCCAAGGTCTATCTCGTCGGACGCCAGTCCGTCGCGGATGAAGAGCTGGCGCGTTTCCTTGAGGACGAGGGACTGACCTTTACGACGGATGCCCCCACGGCCGCTGAGGTTTTGACCGAAATCGCCGGGCGTGCCTGCTACATGTCGTTTGGGAAGGGGCGGAAAAGCAATCGCGAGTATCTGGAAAACATCCTCTCTTCCAAGCACGGGAGCGTGCTGGAGCACGCCGTATGGTGCCTGCTGATCACCGGCGTCAGCCGCGCGCTCACGCACGAACTGATCCGCCACCGCGCCGGCTTCGGGTACTCGCAACTTTCCCAGCGCTACGTGGATGAGAGCGAGGCGCGTTACGTGGTGCCGCCGCTCTACCAGGAANNTCAACACGTGCAGCAGACCCATCCGGAAATGGCCCCGCGCGACCGGCGCAAGTGGGCGCGCCAAGCGGCTCGCTCCATCCTTCCCAACGCCACCGAAACCAAGATTTTTGTGACCGGAAATTCCCGTGCCTGGCGGCACTTTCTCGAATTGCGCGGCAGCCCGCATGCCGACACGGAGATTCGTTTGCTGGCTGTCGAGGTCTACCGCATCTTCAAGAAGGAAGCCCTCAACATCTTCCAGGATATCGATCTCGTGAACGAGCCCGACGGCATGCCTTCCGTCCGCGTCGTCCATTCCAAAGTCTAGTAGGGTACTGAACAACCCTGTCATTCTGAGCCCGCAGTGCGAGCGAAGAATCCCCGCAGTGGTTCTTCTGCCGCTTACCGCAGCTCCGGGTTTGGAACTGTGACGGGGGGCGAACTGCAGGGATCCTTCGTCATCCGCCCGACGGACGGGCGGCCTCCTCAGGATGACAGCGCGCGGGCGTGGCATGCGGCGGCGGGGCCTATTTAGGCGCTCTTGAGGTAAGCCCAGGTTTCCGGAGCGGAAGGAACCGAGATTGAGATGCGGTGGCGCAAGGGGGCGAGTTCCTGGGCGAGCAGCCGCAAATCCTGCGCCTCGGCGCGCGTCCCCTCGGCCACAATCACCTTCACCTGCGCATCAGTCCCACGCAGATGGGCGAGGATGCCGGCGGCCAGGCGTCGCGCGCTCGCTCGGTCCAAGGCTCCTTCGATCTTGATCAGCGTGCTGTGCAGTGCTCGCTCCATGGTCACGCGCAGCGAACCGAGCTCGCCGGAACGCAGAGCCCAGCGAGTGGTACGGTAGGTGCGGCGGACCAGCTTGGGGTGTTGAAAGGAGTCGTGGCGCAATGTGAAGCGTGTCCAGGCGGCAGCCGCGGGCGCAACCCACGAAAGCACGCGCGGGCCCAGGCTGGGGGGACCGAGCAAAGTTCGAATCTCCGTTTCAAGATGCGCTGCGGCTTCCGGGGTCGGGCCGAAGCGCTTTGCCACGCGGAAAAGCGGATAGGCGCGCCGAATCTCCTCCGCCCAACGCGCGGCTTTGGCGCGCAAATAGGCTGAGCTGGAATCGTGATAGCGCTTCCAGCCCTGGAACCAGACTTCCACGGATCGCAGGATGGAAGGTCCATTCACTTGGAAGTCCGCTTCAAAACTCTCGCGCTGCAAAGCCTCAATTTCGCCCGCCGTCATCACCGGATGCACGACCATGGACGTGAAGCCGTCNNTCGAGGTCCGCCGCCATGTCGCGCCTGAAGCGTCCTTCCTTCATCACGCGCTCGAAAAAGGGTGTGCCCGGTGTAGGCCCATAGATGAGGAATTGTGTATAGGTCGGCCGGAGCTCCAGAAATTCCGCCCTCTCCTCGCGAATGATCTGTGGATTCTGGTAGTCGAATCCCAGGATCATTGACGAGAGCACGGTGATGCCGTGTGAGCGCAGCTCCGGAATCAATTCCTCCACCGGCTTACCCTCTTGCTTGGCGTAGCCCGAGCGCTTTCCCTCGTAACCCACCCACACCCCGTCCACGCCGGTTTCAAGCAATTCCTGGGGTGTGAAGCGGCTCAAGGCCTTGACGGAAGCGAAAGCGAAAATCGAGAGAGGTGTGCCGCGCGCGAGCACCAGCTCGCGCAGCCGTAGGGCGCGGTCCTTGGCGAGCAGGAAGTCCTCGTCAAGAATCGCCATGCTCATGTAGGGGTCGATCTCGAGATAGCGCTCGATGACTCGAAAGATGTCGTCGCCGGTGGGAAGAAGCCGAATGTGGCGGCGCTTGAAGAAATGCGACGTGCAGCAGAAATCGCAGCCATTGGGGCAGCCAAGCCCCGCGAAGATCACACCGGTGCGGTCCATGGGAACCGAGAAGACCTTTAAGTTGAGCGTCACCAGGGGATGATCGTAAGGCAGGGGCCGCGGCGGCTCACCCAGAAGCGCGCGGAAGTAAGCAACACCCTCTTCACGGCAAATGTGGTCGCCGTAGGGAGCAAGCGTCTGGTCATCCAGAACCGTTCCGTAACCGCCCAAGACGATCTTGGCCGCCGGAGCGTGCTTGCGCACCAGCGCCACTGCTTCCTTCATGCGATGGAGAGTAACCAGGTTGAAAGAAATGCCGACGTAGTCCGGACCCTTGCGCAGTTCACGGATCAGTTCGCGGTGCGATGGATAGTGCAGAACCACGGCGGGCGCATCCAGGTTGGCCGCGATGTAGTCGAGTGCGTAAGTGAAATTCACGGAGCGGGGGCTGAAGAGGCCCTGCGCGCGCGTGATCTGCCCATGGAGCACTTCGTAGCCCACACTATCTCCATCTCCGTGGGCGGGTCCGATGGGACGACAGATACTGGTCAGGAGAACTTTGGGACCGCGGGGAGAGTGGTCATCACGCACCGCACCCCTCCGGGATTCATCTCCCGAAAGCCTGGGCGGTTCGGCATCCATTTTTGTCTGCATCCTTGCCTCATATGCAAAGGTTCGTGAAGCCTGCAAGCACTCATTTGCGAAACCCACTTGGCTTCAGTCCGACTCGACGGCGACGAGTGCCGTTTGTGGCGAGGTCCAACATACAGTGTCTATGGGGTTAGCGGGGCCGTCAAGGGAAACTTGGTTGCCGTCTCCGGTCGCTAGCCGGCAGCGGAGAGGCTCGCTCCTCAGAAACTCCACAGAATAGGGATTCTGGAGTCACACTCAGAATCCGGCAGCCTTACGGTAACGAACCATGTGTTCCTGAAGTTCGCGGCCGTTGGGTTCGAGCGCGAGAGCCTTGTTTTGGATATTGACCGCCTCTTGATAATCCCTATTGGCAAAGTGAGCTTCCGCAAGAGTATCGATGAATCCTGCCACTTTCCAGTGTGTCAAGTCTACGGCGTGTTGGGCGTGGTCCAGCGCGGCTTTTGGATCGCGATACTTGAGGTCTTCACTCGTGGCGTAAAGCCAAGCCAGGTTATTGTGAGCTACTGCAAGGTTGGGATCAAGGCGCAAAGCTTCCTGGTAGTGGGTGATGGCGTCGGCAAAGAGTTTTTGTTCCGCGTACAGTTCCGCAAGCAGGATCTGGGCCTCCCCGGTCTGAGGGTTCTTCCCGAGTGCCGCTTCGAAGGTCTGCTGCGCCTTCGCGAGGTCTCCCTTCAAACGATAAGCCATGCCCAGCCGGAGGCGGGGCTGCGGGTCGTCCGGGAGGCTTAGAAGAACTGCTTCCCCATACTCCTGGATGGCCTGGTCGTACATCCTCTGCGCGAGGTAAAGCGTGCCCAGTTGTTCGTGAGGCCGTTCATCATGGGGAGACTTGCGCGCCGCCTCCTGAAAGCTCCGCAGCGCGCGATCATATTGGTGCGCGACTTCAAACCGGGCGCCTTCCGTCAGCAAACGGGTCACGGCCTGGAAAGTTCGGTACTGGTTCACTGTTGCCGTCATAGCGAGGAGCACCGTAGCGATCGGAAGCAATACGATCGCCTGCATGGGCAGCTCAGACCTCTCGTTTGGCAGGAGATTGCGCCCCAGTGGTGGAATGACCAGAGCCAGCAGGATGCCGCTTGCTAGGCCGCCCAGATGTCCCCAATTGTCAATCCCGCGCACCGTGAATCCGAAGGCCAGATTCACGACAATGAAGGGAATCATTCCTCTGCCGAAAGCCCTGCCCCAGCGCGGAGGAATCACGTCGCGGCGGACATAACCCGTAACGAGCATCGCGCCGGCCACACCGAAGATGGCCCCGGAGGCGCCGGCGGCGACGTGCGTTGATATAGTCATCGAGAGGAGCGAACTGCCGATTCCCGCGGCGACGTAAAGCGCGGCGTAGCGGCCGTAACCATACACTCGTTCCAGGATAGGCCCCAGGATATAGAGAGCGTAGCCGTTCACGAGTAAATGGAGCCAGCCGATGTGAAGGAACATCGGCATCACCAGTCGCCAGTACTCGCCTCGTCGAAGCAAGGGCGCGTAAGAGGCGCCGAATTCGAGTAGAACACCGGTATCTTTCGATCCCCCGGCAAGAGTCATCAAAACAAAAAGTAGGAGGTTTAGTGCAAGGATGGCGAGAGTGGCGACGGGCCAGAACCGGCGCAGGGCCACCTCGTAATCCTGCGGGTCAGCGGGCGAAATTAGAGGTTGGTCGGTCATGGGTCACAGTCTAACGGCAGAACCTTGCAGCGCGTTCGGCACCGCAGGCTTTCTACTCGTCGGAGCAGTTGGCTCCTAAGGTCTCGAGGGCCTGGAGCCCGCCCCACGCGAATCTAAAATTATACCATCCCGCGCCCTGCCTTAACTCGATCACGCACCGCCAGTCACCCGCACCCCAGATACATGATCGAAACCCAATCTGCCGAGGGGCATGCCAAGGACAAGCGCCATCCCGAGGCGGGAAAGAGTCTGGCGCGGGGCAGCGGGTTTGGCTTGCCCCGGGCGCTGGAATGCTATTTCGCGTGGAGTGATTTATGGCGCTCTTGCCGTGAAGGAGTAGCAGGCCCTGCCGCCTCGGGTCAGAGAACCCCTCAGGGTGCGCGCCGGCGGGGATCCAATCGCCCCTGAGGCTACCTCACAAATGGATAATGATGATTAATGCACAGCGCAAGTATTTAATTATATGCTCTAGAAA
>PMYF01000907.1 GCA_003171295.1 Acidobacteriota bacterium
TGTGACGTGGTTTGTGACGTAACCCCCCTCAGAACTGGCCGGTTTTATGCTCGAAAGGACTGCCACGGCAGCGCGCCGAGCCGCAAGTCGTGGGTGCGAATACAACTTTGTCATTTCCGGGTCCACGTGACCAGCGATCTCACGGATCACGCCTTCCGGCACACCCTCTTCCAGCATTTCGGTGACGCACAAATGCCGCAGATCGTAGTATCGGAGCTTGGGCATTCCGGCTGCCCTGCGAAGTGAGCTCCAGGCAGAGCGCCAGCCGCTCATGGGCCAGATGGGATCAATCTTGGGCCACTGGCGGTGAAAGATGTGATGCTCCGGGGCGTAGGTTCCGACGGTGTCTGCCAGTGGCTGACCCGCGATCTGGAGGCTTCAGGGTACAAAAAGGCGGCAGCATTATTCGCCGAAGGGTGTGATGTCTCTGCGGTGAAGGATGAGCTTGGCATAAGCCGGGCGACAGCCTTTCGGTATCAGAAACAATATCGTGAATCAGAATCCAACACCTCAACCCCCTAGGGCGTGAGACGGTGAGACTCGCCGGTGGGCGAGAATGAGTTCCAGCATAAAGTTACTGGCAGTCAGCGTCTTACAGCGACACGGCGCAGCCTCAACCCAGTATCAGGCCCCTAAGACCGGTGAGACTGCTGTGAGACTCTCTGATACTGCCCCGACGCCAGATTGCAGTCTCAAGTCTCAATCTCCAGGGAATGAGACCGCGAGACCAGGATGTGAAATCCCTACCCGGCGCTGTCGGATGTGCAATTCGTGGCTCTTTTGAGTGAGCGTGTACGGCGTGGTGGCGTGTTCGACGTGTCACCCACCGGCGAGACAGGATTTGGTGAAAACCTGGTACTGGCTTCCCGAAGGCGAATGCAAGAAAACCCAGTGAGCATGACGGCCGTTCAATACGATTTGGCAGATTTGCTCCAGAGGGCACACGCGAAGATTCGCGGGCGCAATCGGGCGGATTGTCCGCGCTGTGGTGGACGGCAGACCGTGAGCTTCACTGAGGAGCTTTTTTGTTGCCACCACGCCGGATGTGATTTCAAAGGCAATAGGTTCACACTGGCCCGCGACCTTGGACTTGCCCAGCGGCCCTCTCGGGCAGAGGCGCGAGCCTTGCACCTGGAACGCGAGCGGGCGGAAGCGGCAGCCCAAGCATTCTTGGTTCTTGTCCGGAGAGCGCGTTTCGGCCTTGACGGGCTCCACATTGAGCTTTTGAACCTTCGAGATGAGGCCCACGAACGGCTGGAGGTAAACCACGACGATGAGGTCGCCTGGGAAGCCTTGGCCTACACCTACAGCGAACTACCCCGAATCCGGGCGGAGCCTGCCTTGCTCGGCGAGGGCAGGTTTGAGGATCGTCAGGCGTGGCTCGAAGCTGGCGAAGAGAGACGCCACGAGATGACAGACCGGATTCTCCGAGTCGATGGAGTCCCGGCGTTCGATGGCAAGTGGGTTGATGTCAAATGAAGACGGATGGTCGCAAGCGCGAAGGGGACTCCGAACGGGGGATAACCAAACCGGTGATCAGCAAGAAACCAAATCGACCTCATGCCAAAAGCGGCCAACTTCCGCCGGGTGGAAAGAAGGACGCTGAACGATTGCAATTTACTGAGTGGCTTGCTCTTCCCAGTGAAATGAGGAAGCCGAAGCATCAAGGTGAATTGGCAAAGCAGTTGGGCGTCGATTCTGGAACGTTATCCGACTGGAAGCGATCTCCCGATCTGTGGGATAAGGTCCGCAAACTTGTAGACGAAGGAGTCAAGGAACATCACGCAGATGTAATCTCAGCAACCGTCAAAGCCGCAAAGTGCGGAAACATTTAGGCCCAAAACCTCTATCTGGAGTATATCCAGAACTGGTCAGAGGGTAAGAGGCATGAAATTAGAAGCACCGAAAAAATCGTCATCGACGTTTCCAAACTCACTGATGAAGAACTACGAGAGCTTGACGCCGCAATTGCAGCAAGCCATCAAGGACGGGATCGAGAATGAGCTTTGCGCCCGCGACCCGCTATGTTGGCTTCAGAGCCATACCCGAACCTTCAACGAGCATTGGCGAGAGCAGGGGACAGAACCCTACGCCCGGTTTCCAGACTGGCCGTACTTCCCCAGCCTCTTCGAGATGATGCAGACTTCGCGTCGGCTGTTCATTCCTAAAAGCAGAGAGATGATGTTGTCCTGGGCGGTGATTGGTTACGCCGTCTGGAAGTGCCAATTCTTCGAGCGCACGCGGGTGATTGTGCAGGCCCAGAAGTTAGAGAAAGTCATTGATCTCATCTCCGGCCGAGGAAATCCAGGATATGCAAGGACTCTATACGAACAGCAGGGCCACTTCCTGAAGGACCGGCATCCTCTGGTTAAGCCCTCCACCGAGATGCCTGGCGATATGCTGGCTTGGGCGAACGCTTCCACCCTGCACGGGGTTCCAAGCGGTGCCGACCAGATCAGGCAATATCACCCGAAGCTGGTTATATTTGATGAAGCTGCACACCTTGATGAGTTTGAAGAAAGCTATGGAGCAGCGGAACCCGTTGCATCACAAATAATCACCGTAAGCTCGGCTGGCCCCAGCTATTTTGGGGACGTGTGCCAGAGGCTCTTCGAGTAAGCTTGAAAGTAACGGAATCCGATGACGGTAAGAAAGACAACCTTTGCGAACATGCAGAATTACGTCAGGGTCCGCCCGAGGGAACAACAGAATTCGATTTCCCAAGGCTCGACGAGGACAGCGCAAACTGCTTTTCCGGTGTACCGGAAAAGGCCAAAGAACAGAATCTTACCGAGGCTAATAATTTCTCTTGGGCTTACCGAGGGGCTGGAAGGAGATCCAGATTGCTGTGGGCCGAATCTGGAAGGACCAAGCTTTGAAAACGCGTGAAGAATCGACAACGCCATGCATCAAGGCCTCCGTGGGGTGCAGTTGATGACTTGATCCGATATTCATGCAGCAAGGCACTTGAGACCCGTCCGGCAACTTCTGGTATAGTCGTCGCCATCATGAATGCAAAAGCTCTGACGTTTTCGCTCTTAATCGCCGTCCATCTGTGTCCGCTCATGGCTGCCGACGCGCCGCTTCATTGGATTCCGCTCCCCAGTTCGCAGGTTCAAATGGACGGGCTGCCTTGGTACGGCGAAAACGGCGGCGAACTCTTTCGCCTGCCAGCTAAACTGAAAGACACCTATCACCAACCGGTCTGGGAACTCGCGCAATCCCCAAGCGGAGGCCGCATTCGTTTCCGCACAAACACTTCCATTCTGGCTATCCGGCTTGAGTATCCGGGACCGCCCAGTATGAAAAATATGCACGCTTTCGGGCAAACGGGAGTGGATCTGTATGCGGACGGCGTGTATCGGGGAACAGCAACTGCCGACCAAGATGCCAAGGCAGGAAAGACAAGCGAATATACTTATTTCAAAGACCAGCCACGCATCGACCGCGAGATCACCCTTTACTTGCCGCTTTACATGTCCGTGAAGGTTTTGGCAATCGGGCTGGATGCGGAAGCTCACGTTCGACCGGCCAAGCCTTTCGCGGTCAGCGGGCCTGTCGTTTATTATGGGACGTCGATCACTCAGGGCGGCTGCGCCAGCCGGCCCGGCATGAGCTATCAGGCTATTCTTGGCCGGATGCTCAATTTGGACTTTGTCAATCTCGGGTTCTCGGGGAATGGCATGGGTGAACCCGAACTGGGGCGCGCCGTGGCGAGCATCAATGCCTCATGTTTTGTGCTGGATTTTGCGCAGAACAACCCCACCGTCGATTCGCTTACCCAGGTGTACGCACCGTTCGTAGAGATTATCCGGAGCACTCACCCAGAAACTCCGGTTCTGCTTATCACGCCGATCTATGCCGCTCACGAATCATGGTCCCGAGATGCGCGGCTTGAGGGTATGCGTGAATTGATCCGTCAGGTTGGGGCCAAACGGATCGCTGCAGGCGATCGTCACCTCGAAATCATCGAGGGGACGGACTTGCTTGGGCCGTCGCGGGGTGATGGCTTGGTGGACGGCACACATCCAAACGACCTCGGTTTCCAGTGGATGGCCGAGGGTCTGGCTGGGCGCATCGCGAAGGTGCTCGGCCTCAGGGCAGAGCGCTGATCCGGCTGATCTTAACCAGTTTCTTCTATCCTAAAGGAAACCCGTTCCTCGCCAAAACCTTAATCATCCACGATTTTGCAACACCTCGAGAGTTTCGATGCTGGTATCATTTGGGGTGGAATCCCCATCAAAACACCGGACGTTCCCGCTTAGATGGAGCCTAAAAAATGAGTTCCAAATCCCTTATGGTTATTGCCTCTCAAAATCGCTCACCCCCTAATTATGACGAAGCTGATTGGAGACGTGCGCCAAGCGACGATGGAGGAGCAATGAACGCATCGGGCGGCAGCATTCAGTGGTCTGGTGTCGAGGGGGTGGGACTGGAATTCTCAACGCTTTCCGGGAGTAATAAATACTCGTCATAGGGCGCAATAGCTTCCTGTCCAAGTTCAGTCCCGGAAACCACAAACCGCCGTTCGGTTGACGACTCGCCAGAAGACCCGGCGGATGCGTCATTCGTATTGACCTCATCGAACGAAGGCACGGCAGAAATCCTTGCAACCACAGCGTAGATTTCCCCCTCTCCGCGTTGCATCATCTCCTTGGCCATTGAAGGGTCACATGAAAGGGCCAGCCGAGCTGTTGTATTTCCTTGAAGGTATGAATTGTTTGGGGACAAATCGACCCCAAAATAGCAAAGGAATTCTGCCCCGCGTTGGGCAACATCCTGAGCTTCGGCACGGTCGAATAGGACCGGCCGGCCGTCAGGTCGAACGAAGACCCGTGTCACATCCGCAGTAAAGAGGAACTTGCCGCTGCTCGAAAACTCTTCTCGCCATTTTGTTATGGCGTTCGATTTCGATGCCAACTGGGCGATTCGCCTCTGCTGGTCAAGCTTTGCAGCCTTTTCCTGTTCCGATTTTTGCTCTGCCGCCAGCCGCTCCTTCCGATTGCTCTTATGAATCTTCAACACAGCCAAGCATATCGCAAAGACAAGTGCGAGCAGCACAACCCCCCATCTTGACTCTCCTTCCAATCATAACCACTCCCCTTCTTGGTGCAACGGCATTGGCGTCATCTCGATACCCTCCCTGAAAACCCAATCCACCACCCAAAGGCCCTGTGACAGATTCGTTTTGGTCCTCCCAAGGATTCAAATGTCCAGATCGGGGAGGGCATGCCCCTTCTGTTTCTCTTCTTTCTGCGGCTCCTTCGACTCCTTCGCCTTCTTCTCCGATTTCCCCATCTCCTCGATCCGACTGGCAACGACTAGCACACGATGTATATCGACCTGCGGGACCTCGTGATTCCAGCTCAGATAGTCGGCAAGATACTTGGGTGCTGTCGTGACGATCCCCTGTCTGGCGCACACAATATAAGCAACGGATTCGGCTTCAAATTCCTTCGCGTCTTTCGCCACAGATGCCCGGTCGGGGACGCGCCACTTGAAACACTCTCCGAGATGCCCGCAGTAGATGTGAGCCAATTCGTGTGTGAGGGTCACGTAGGCCTCGGGGGGCGTAAGCTTCAAGTTGTAGAGCACCTCAAAGGTTGGGGGCGCACTTCTCTCTGTGGGCCCGATGCGCTTTGCGCGCCCGGCACGCGTGAGCGATGCGTCTCTCCCCATCACCGAGATTCCATCGTGCCTCGCGTTCGTGACGGTATAGCTCCATACTGACGGGTTGAGCTGACCCTGGGCATCGAAGGGGCGCATCAGGTCGGTCGGCGCTGCCTTGCCTTCTGTATCATCGATATCGAACACGAACATCACCGGGCCGAATGGGCGCAGCATGATCAACGGCCGGGCGTCCGGCTTTACATTCCGCTCGAACTCTGTCATTCAATCCGATGGCGTTGCGACGTAGCCGACGGTTGGCCGTTGCAGGCGAACCAGGAGGCAGTTATAAGGGGAGTAGCGCCGGAATCTAACGATGTAGTCCAATAGGTCGAGGTACGCCTTGCTGTTTCTCTAGGTGAGTGTCGCCCGAAAGAGATCGTCCAGAAGCGAATTCCCATCCGCGTCCCGCGGCATAATAGGGCCTTGGGATTGCACTGGCTTAGGCGGGCCGGACGCCACTGGCAGCTTTACCGAGGGTTGACTGATCGACGGCTCGGGCGCAGCCATTGGTACTGGCCCCCTTTTTTCCCAGCCGAACCAAGCTCCCAGACGATTGAAGAGAGTCGCGATACTCATCGTCTCCACGATGCCGGACAGGTCACCCAGCTAATCTGCTCGTGGTAAATCCGCTCGTGGCATTCTACAAACCTATGCGTGGTCAATCAACAGCTATTCTTCCGCGCACTGGGCCGACGCATCCGCGAGTTGCGGAAGAAGCGGGGGTACAGTCAGGAGGATATGATTAGCTTCGGCTTTTCAGCCCGGCACTGGCAGCAGATCGAGGCGGGCCGGCCAATCACGATGACCACACTACTGCGGATTTGCGACACCTTCCACGTCCCGATGGCACGGCTTGTCCGAGGGTTGGACAAGCGAGCCGCCGGCGACTGATACACCCCAAAGGGAAAGAACTCCCAACGAAACCTCAAGCGGCCGGAGTCATTGGTCACCAGATGCGAAAGCGGGAAATGAGGGGTAGAGGTCGTCGAACTCTGAGATTTCGCTCGCCTCTACGGGAAACCGCTGAACTTCTTCATTAGCTGAGCTGCACTTCCAAAAGCGCAGGGTCATCTTGCACACCCGTGATCGCGACCATACTGCGACGGGTTGATGCCTTTACCCCGTGCTTCAGGGGTGAGGGTCGCTATAATATCAACTGTCCAAGTCTCTATGCTTCGCTCATGACGGAGTTTGTCCATGAATGAAAAGCGCTTCCTGAGCTTCGTTGCCAAGATCATTGCTGCACAGGTGACCACTTATTTCCTGGCAGGGGCGGTGTTTTACCCGCTGCTCACCAAACCATACTACGTAGGACCAAATCCCATTTTTGCTGTCTTCATGCGAACGGAAGCCGATCAGCGAATATGGGCCCACGTAGTGAATTGGTTTCTGCCGGCTGAAATCTTGCGAGGTATCCTCATCGCCGCAGTTCTCTACCCGCTGTACGACATCCTGAAGGCGTGGCCGTTCCTGAAACGGTTCCTCTATGTTGCCAGCCTCTACTTGGTCCTGGGTTTCTGGGCTGCCACAGTTGCCGCTCCCGGAACACTGGAAGGCATGGTCTACATGCGGCCCTTTATCACGCCGGAAGTGCATCTCCGCGTACAGCCGGAAATCATCTTGCAGGGGCTAGGCTTGTCGTTATTCATCGCGGGAGCCATGATGGAACGACCTAGAGGAGTGTCGATGCAAGGGGTTTCGTGATTCGACGCCCATGCCCCGCTCCATGCCACGAACTGCTGGGGCATCAAAATCATTTGCGGCTGCTCGTTATCCTGTGGTCCCTGGTGGGAGTTCGCCGATGTCATTGTGCTCGGGGTTGTTATCTGAGCCGACGAAACGGGGCATAGGCTGTGGGGAACTCCAACTCTTCCTGGGCCTCAATAACGCGGGAGACGGGTCCACCAGACGTTTACCGCTTTTGGGGGTTGCTCTTCGGAGCTACGGTTAAAGCTTGAAATAGATTGCGCGCTTATACAGCCAATAGCACATGTACCACATCACCGCCAGTACTGTGGTGGCTTGCGCAACAGGAGCGAGCTTTCCAATGAAGTTATAGTGGAATGTAAACACACCCACAGCGCGGTCCAGCCATCTAAACAGAACCTCGCTTACGAAATAGATGAATATTGAATTCATCCCCACCACCACAAGCGGAGAGGCCCATTTCCGATATCCCATCAGTTCAATGACCAAGTAGAACCCGATCAACATAAACAGCACCCATCCGAGGCTGTAGAGAATGAACGATGCGGTGCAGAGCTGCTTGATAAAAGGGATCCATGGATGCAACGCAAACGCGATCGCAAAGGACAGAATCATGCCTCCGGCCAGCTTCTGCAAAATGCTCCTTTGCGCTTTCGACGTCATGAGCAAGCGCCCCACCCATACCCCGCTGAGCGTCCACACCGTGCTCGCGATGAAGTTGAGCGTTGAGTAGGCTGGATCGTAGTCATAGTGGAAGATTGCGCGGTCGATGACCAGGCCGATGTGGTTCTGTTTGGAAAATGGTCCGTCAGGTCCAGGAAACACAAAGAGCAGCGCTGTCCAACCCGCAAGTAGCGCAACCATGGCAACCACCTGATAGCGCCAGCGCCACTGCATGATCAGATAGCTGAGGAGGTAAGTGAACGCGATCTGTGAGAGGACGTTGATCAGTTGTGGTTGGATACGGCCGGCCCCAACCCAAATGATGATTTGACTCAGAATGACGAGGTGAAGCGAGCGTACCAGGACGTGGCGAAAATTATCGCGTTCGGTCGCTCCCAGCTCACAGCGTCGGGCCAGCGCGAACGGCATCGCCACGCCTACCATGAACATGAAAGCGGGCTGAATCATGTCCCAGAAAACGCCGCCTTCCCAGGGAACGTGCTGAAACCAATGGGCAATGCGGCCCCATTTTGGATCCCCCTGCAATTCTGAGAAGCCGAACCCCTCCGAGGCGAGGATCAGCATGATGAAGCCCCGATAGGCATCCAGCGCCAGACAACGCTTTGTTCTGGGGGGGACTTCGGGTGGTGCGGCTGTCGCCATCGTTCTCCCAACTAGTCTCGGCCGGAATCTCCGTTTTCACTTTCCGGCCGACCAGTAACCTACACCCGGCCACCTCTGAATGCAACGCCCAGTCGAGTGTGGCACGACCAACCCGATTGGGGAGGAGGCACAATAGCTATGGCAACAAGGGTTCATAGTGGTTGTCTTTGGCCTTGCCCAAAAAACCCTTCTCCGCAACCTACCGTAAGCTCTTGATGCGATTGGGGCGCAAGGCCCTATGCGGAACTGCCCAGAAACACCAGTTTCTGGGCAGGGAATCGGCCGCCCACACGGAACAGATAGCCGCTGGCAGGCTTCCTGTCAGCCGCGCACTATCCCACACCACAGACAGATTAGTCGTCTGTAACCGGGCGCAGATTGCCTCGCAAACCACCTCCGGTGGTAGTATCATCCGAGTACACAGCATCGAAAGAGGAACCTGAAACAGCTACAGATGTCAGAGAAGCCTGAAGACAAAGCGCGGAAAACCATCGACCAACTCCTTAATGCTGCCGGTTGGGCGATTCAAGACACCAGCGAGGCGAACGTCTCAGCCAGCCGTGGTGTGGCCATCCGCGAATTCCCGCTCAAATCGGGCTATGGCTTTGCCGACTATCTTCTTTATGTGGATGGCGCTCTGGCGGGCGTCGTCGAGGCCAAGAAAGAGGGCGAAACCCTCACCGGATACGAGATTCAGACGGAGAAATACAGTGTGGGCCTGCCGGACGTTTTGAAGCCGTACCGCAAGCCGCTCCCTTTTTGCTATCAGAGTACCGGCATCGAGACCCGCTTCACGAACCTCATGGAGCCCGACGCGCGCAGCCGGCCTGTGTTTGCGTTTCATCGCTCCGAAACGTTTACCGACTGGCTCATAGACGAATCAAAGAAGCCTGGCTCAACCTTGCGTGCCCGCCTCAAGCACATGCCGCCGCTCAATGAAGAAAAACTCTGCCCGCGCAAATCAAAGCAATTCGTAACCTGGAGGATTCGCTTGCCCATGGCCGTCCCCGCGCCCTGATTCAGATGGCCAGCGGCGGAGGGAAAACCTTTACCGCCTGTAATTTCTGCTACCGGCTCATCAAGCACGCGGGCGCACAACGCATTCTCTTCCTCGTGGACCGCAACAATCTCAGGCGGCAGGCTAAAGGCGAGTTTGAGCAGTTTACCACCCCGGAAGAGCACCGCAAATTCACGGAGCTGTACAACGTCCAGCACCTGAAATCGAACAAGCTCGACCCCGTCAGCAAGGTTTGCATCACCACCATCCAGCGGCTCTTTTCCATGCTGAAGGGCGAGGAGGAATTGGACCCGGAGATTGAAGAGAAACCCCTGGGCAGCCTGGAGTCTCTCATTAAGAAGCCGGTACCGGTCAGTTATAACCCCGCCATTCCGATTGAATTCTTCGATTTCATCGTGGTGGATGAGTGCCACCGCTCCATCTATAACCTCTGGCGGCAAGTGCTGGAGTATTTTGATTCTTTCCTCATTGGTCTTACCGCCACACCGTCCCTACAAACGCTGGGCTTCTTCAACCAGAATCTGGTTTCCGAGTACACCCGTGAGCAGGCCGTCGCCGATGGCGTCAACGTCGGCTTCGACGTTTATCGCATCCGCACGGTGGTGAGCGAATACGGCTCCACCGTCGTCGCCGGACTCTGGGTGGATAAGCGCGACCGCCAATCGCGCAAAGTCCGCTGGGAGCAGCTTGACCAGGACTTTACGTACGCCTCCCAGCAGTTGGACCAGGACGTGGTGGCGCCAGACCAAATCCGCACCATCATCCGCACCTTCAAGGAAAGGCTCTTCACGGATATTTTCCCCGGCCGCACCGAAGTGCCCAAGACGCTGATTTTCGCCAAGGACGATAGCCACGCCGAAGACATTGTGAACATCGTGCGCGAGGAATTCGGAAAGGGAAACGATTTCTGCCAAAAGATCACCTACCGCACGGGCACGGTGCGGGTTCCGGTTAAGAAGAAGCTCCCCGACGGCACAGAGGTGGAAGAGTTTGTCTACAAGAACATCGGCGCCGTCACGGCGGAAGAGCTTTTGACATCGTTCCGCAACAGCTATTTTCCGCGCATTGCCGTGAGCGTGGATATGATTGCCACGGGCACTGACGTGCGCCCGCTCGAATGCGTCATGTTCCTGCGCGAAGCTAAGAGCCGTTCGCTTTTCGAGCAAATGACGGGGAGAGGCACGCGCGTGGTGACCGCGACCGAGTTGAAGGCGGTTACTCCCGACGCCGATGCCAAAACCCATTTCATCATTGTGGATGCCGTGGGAGTTTGCGAGACCGAACTGGTTGACAGCCACCCACTCGAAAAGAAGCCCAGCGTGAGCTTTGAAAAGCTGTTGGATGCTGTCGCCTTCGGCAATCGCGAAAAGGATGTGCTGTCGTCGCTGGCTTCACGGCTCGCCCGGCTCGACCGCCAGCTTAACAAAGAAGACCAGCAGATCATTGCGGGGGTGGCGGGCGGCAAACCCCTCTCGGCCATTACCCATGGTCTTGTGGACGCCCTCGACTCGGACAACCAGATCGAAGCCGCCAGGAAAGCTACGGGTGTTGAAGAGCCGCCGCCCGAGGCGATAGAGAAAGCCGCAACAGCACTCCTCGCCGAAGCCGCCAAGCCCCTGGCCACCAATCCCGCTCTTCGCAACAAGCTGATTGAGTTGAAGAAGTCCTACGAGCAAACCATCGATACCATCACCAAGGATGAAGTGCTCGAAGCCGGATTTTCTGCTGCCGCCAAAGAAAAAGCCCGCTCTGTAGTCGAATCGTTCGAGAAGTTCATTCAGGAACATAAGGATGAAATCACCGCGCTGCAAATCCTCTACAGCCGTCCCTACAGCCAGCGGCTTACTTTGAAGGGAATCAAAGACCTTGCGTCAACTATCGAAAAACCGCCGCGCGGCTGGACCCCGCAAGTGCTGTGGCGCGCCTATGAAACCCTGGAAAAATCGAACATGCGCGGGACAGGTTGTAAAGTCTTGGCCGACATCGTTTCCCTGGTGCGGTTCGCCCTTCATCAAGAAAGTGAGCTCCGGCCCTTTCACGATCAGGTAAATGAACGCTTTGCCCAATGGCTTATGCAGCAGGAAAAGAATGGCCGAACATTTACTGACGAGCAGCGGCTGTGGCTTGAGGCCATTCGAGATCACATTGCCTCAAGTCTCGCCATCCAAGTGGACGATTTTGACTATGTTCCCTTTGCCCAACGCGGAGGCTTAGGCAAGGCAACCCAGGTGTTCGGTGCTCAACTGGCGGGTTTGCTAAGTGAGCTTAATGAGACTTTGGCGGCATGAATTTCCGCAATAAAACATTTCCACCCGGGAGCTGGACAACATCGACGCTGGGGGAGTTGTGCGAGAAGCCAGAATACGGATGGACGACGAGTGCCAGCAAAGCGGGCAACATGAAGCTTCTCCGAACTACAGACCTATCAGGAGGAATCGTTGATTGGGAGTCGGTGCCCTATTGCAGGGACAATCCAACGGATGCTCGCCATTACAGGCTTCATCGCGGTGACATCGTCATCTCTCGGGTCGGATCTGTGGGATTTAGCTTTTTAATTGGTGATTGTCCCGACGCTGCAAGAGGATCAGAATTACGGTGAACGAGCCCGGGCCTTGGTTTGGTGCCCGTGTTTACGTTAGACCGGACTTGAGAACAGGCGGGTTAGAAACCGAACTAAACCGCAGGTATCTTTTCACAAGAAAGGGACGGAGCGACGCGTGTGGTTCACTATCTCTGATCTAAGTCTCAAGAAGGCCGATGACCTTGCGGAGTATCGCAATGAGACGGAAACACAGATAATAGGTCCGTCGTGGAAGGCTTGTGAGCATGTCCGGAAACGAATCGAAGCGCTTGGCATCTGCTTTACGGAGCATGGGAGACTCGATAAGCCAATAACAGACAGCGGACAGATGTTAACTTCCGTCCAATGTACAGTCGATTCGGTAATTCTGCGCGGCATTGCCAAGATTGCCTTTGAATATCTGGTCTACGTGCAGGGGGCCGACATCGCTCTTCTGGAAGACTTCGATCCCATCAGGGGCTTCATTCGACACGGTCACAACCCCGCTTCAACCCCTGTTTGGCTGAGACGTGACAGAATCCTGGCTGGGGAAACCTCTGCAATCAGATGCACGCGAGGACACGTGCTGACAGTCCAGTGGCCCGCCCTGAGTGACGACATAATGGCTAGGGTTTCCCTCTTCAATGACGCAGTTTACGAAATCAGACTGTGCCACGGATTCGCAGGTATTTGGCGCGATCTTCGGACTGGCCACCACCTCGATATTGAAAGCGGAGAAGCCACCAGGTTACAGGCCGTCTCAGCGACGCTTTTGATCTAGCGCGGCAAGCTGAGGGGAGGGTGACGGCATGGTTCAGGCTTTGGGCGTTCGTTTTAAGCACATGAGTGTTCTTTGCTTTGGCTCGGCAGCAAGAGTGCCAGATTCTGGATGAACATCCGCACAAATGACCGAACATTAAGGTCGTTGTGTTGCGCGCTCGCGGCCTCCCTCTTAACACCCAGTGGCCTCATAACGACTGCTTGTATGCAATGATGCCCTCGGACAGTGAGCTGATGTATTTAGCACCTTCTTCGGATTTGAAGAATGCTGTCTGATCTTCCCACACGTGAGCGCCGCTTACCCCCAATGTGGCTTCTGCCACTGCGCTCATAAGGTTTTGAAATCGTCTCTTCATCCACGCTTCAAGTTCAGGTCGGTTTTGCCGGCACCAGCCGATCGCTTCATGCATGAGGAAATTCATCCTCGCAGCTTGCGGTGGATGCGTAAGTTCGTAGATATCATTCAAATCGGGGGCGGGGCGCACAAACAGGTAAGCTCCCACCGCGACGACAACGAGAGCAAAAAGCACTTCATCCTGAACGCTGGCTTGTTTCGCATCAAGCTTAAGAAGCGTCAACCATGATCTACCCGGGCCGTCAATGAAGTTGGCCAACACGTGATAGATGGAATAGCCGTCGGCTGT
Source organism: Acidobacteriota bacterium (assembly GCA_003171295.1). Lineage (GTDB taxonomy): Bacteria > Acidobacteriota > Terriglobia > UBA7540 > UBA7540 > Bog-366. Next base: position 13,706 of record PMYF01000907.1, read on the forward strand.
AATTTCCTCAATCTGTAGTTTCATGTTGCCGTTGCAGCCCGTGTCCAGAATCTCATTCGGGAAGACCGTTTCCGCACTCGGCATAGACACATGCCCGTGAACGTGATGCGTATACTCATGCGCCACAACAAAGGCAGTCAAAAGGTAAAACAGCACGGCGTGAAGCTCGTTGTACTCTTCGTCCGAGGGCCGCACACCCAACAGCGTAGCCACTGTCGCCGACTTGCTCAGACGCTTGCAAACATCCGATATGGCGTAAATTAAGGGAACTGTGATGGCAATGAACGAATAACCCCCGTACTGGAAAGCGAGGGCATTCTGAATGCTAGAATCCACGTAATCAACATGGAACGGTGGATGGTCAACGTGCTCAGGAACCCCTTGCTTTTCGGTCCGGAGAGCCTCATTAAATGTTTCCTGAATAGTACGCAGTTGTTCCTGAACGATAGGGGGCAGTCCACTCAGGTCGTTTCTGCCTCTGTATGGCCGGAGATCTGGGTCTTCGGGTCGTACTGGCGGGATGTAGGGAAAGCGCTCTTGGAAATACCTGCTAAACACGACCTCTGGAGGAACTGCCATTCTCAACTGCCTCATCGCTCGCTATACCCACTCTCCGTGAGTGAGTCGATCGCTGTCGCATTTCACTGCAAAAGAGGCCACCCACAGCGAGACGCCTGTATCGTAACACTTTCCCACCGCGTCAAAGCGTACGAAACCTGGACCGACGTTTTCACACGTCGATAGCGCTGATAGAATAGGCCGATGAAACTGCATACAAGAAATGGTTTGGCGGAGAAGCTGTGTTCGACGTGCAAAACGTGGAAACCCCTAACGGATTTCTCTCCGGGCGGGAAGAGCCATCAAGGCTCTGAGGGCGGAGTGCATTGCGAATGTAAAGCATGTAACGCGAAGCGACACCGGGACCGATACGCTGCCCCGACTTGATTTGTCTGATTGAGGCTTAGGAGGGTAGAGTCTCAACAGCGCCGGCGGGGCCGGGCTTGCCCATTGCGCCAGCCCCCCCTTGGCACCCGCTGCAAAGCAAGACTGAATCGAGAATGCCTGACTCACTCAGAATGGCCCGCCGTGCGCTTTGCTTGCCATGCAGACGCACGCGGACGGGTCAAGCCATGCAAGAACAGCACCCGCTCGCGTGGCCTCCAGTCGTGTTTGTGACGTGCTTTGTGCCATAACTCCTCAGATAAGCCCGCGTCCGCAGCAATCCGCAGAGGTGGTGCACAGATCGGGAAATCTCCATTCTCGCCAGTATCCATGCGGCTCCAGCGGTCGTCAGCAATTTGCTGCTGTTATCGCGTCTTGAACTCCGGAGCAACAGGCCGCAGGTTCGAATCCTGCCAGGAGTACCAACCTCCTGAAGATGAATGCGTTAGTTCGTGAATCCGTCGCCCCTAAACTCGTTTGTGCGCATTTCGGATCCGATCGCTTTGGAAGCTACGCATCTTTGGTTCAACGACTTATCAGTTTGAGAGAGCAATTGCCAGGAAATCAGCAGATCGAACTCCCCGTGAATTGTAACTGGTTGGAAGATTGAGGCTAAACTCGACCTCGTTTAACGAGTTTTCCTGAGTGTTCCAAAAGGCCGCGGGTATTCCATAAGTGTTCCTAAAGTCAATGACGAATTTCGAGCGCTGACAACCCGTCTCCAGTAGACATCACGGGCGAGTTCTGGGTTCAGGATCTGCGCCGGCGGTCGTGAGATAATTTCTGAGTGCGCCTGCATCACGGCCCACTCAGAGGTCGTTGTATCAACTCCTAGACGCGTAGCGCTAACATTGTTAAGAGGCGTCCTGTACCCCACGATCGAGGCAGTTTAGGAACCCGATCTGGTTTTGGCGAGGGACAAGTAAGCCCTCAAGGCCAGATACCCGTATTGCGTAATCTGCGCCAGTACCTGTTGTTCAATCAGACGACCAGCGCCGCCACTGGCACCGTGCTGCGTTCTCCGCCGATGACGACGATGCCGGAATCCGTCACGTGCCATCCGCGCGCGCGGTCGGCGTCGAGATCGTAGCCGATCAGGGCGTCTTCGGCAACACGGACGTTTTTATCCAGGATGGCGCGGCGCACCTTGGCGTGGCGACCAATGTCGCAGTTGTCCATGATAACGCAACCTTCCACAAAGGCGCCGGTGTGGACGCGGACGCCGCGTCCGAGAATGGAGTTGCGCACGACACCGCCGGATAGAATGCAACCGCCGGATACGATGCTGTCGATGGCCTCGCCGCGGCGCTGGGCCTCGTCGAAGATGAACTTGGCAGGCGGATCGGGGTAGCTGGTACTGCGCAGTGGCCACTGGCGATTGTAGAGGTTGAGCTCGGGCTTGACGGAGCGCAGGTCCATGTTGGCTTCGTAGTAGGCGTCGATGGTGCCGACATCGCGCCAGTAGGGGATGGAGTCTTCGGGCTCGCCGGGGATGCGGTTGGCCCGAAAGTTGTAAGCATAGATGGGGGCGTTGCCGGCGAGCTTGGGCAGAATATCCTTGCCGAAATCGTGGTGACTGCCGGGGTCATTGGCGTCGGCCTTGAGCAGATCCACAAGCGTGCGCTTGGAGAAGATGTAGTTGCCCATGGAGGCGTAGACCTGGGTGGGATCGCCGGGCATGGTCGGCGCATCGGCGTTCTTTTCGTGAAAGGCCAGGATGCGTCCGTCCTCGTTGGCCTCAATGACGCCGAATTCGGCGGCGTGCTTTTGGGGCACGGGGATGGCGGCAACGGTCACTTCCGCGTGCCTGGCCATGTGGAAGTCGATCATGCTGGCGATGTTCATGCGGTAAATGTGATCGCCGCCGAAGATGGCCACAACGTGCGTATCGGACTGCTGGACGAGGTTGATGTTCTGCAAGATGGCATCGGCAGTACCCTGATACCAGGTTTCGTCCTCCGAACGCATCTGTGCCGGCACGGGGATGATGAAATGGCTCTTCAGTAGTCCGCTGAACTGCCATCCCTCGCTCAGATGCTGGAGCAGCGACTGGCTGCGGAACTGGGTGAGCACGTAGATCGAGTTGATACCGGAGTTGATGAAATTGCTGAGGACAAAATCGATGATCCGGTATTTGCCTCCGAAGGGAACCGCCGGCTTGGCGCGTTCACGAGTGAGGGGAAAGAGCCGGGTTCCCTTACCGCCGGCGAGTACGACACCCAACACGCGGATGCGCAAGGCTCCTTCCCCGGCGAAGACGGGTTCTTGTTCGGGGATCTTCTTCTTCGGCAATCAGTGCTCCTGAGACAGATGTCCTACACGATTCTATCAGAGCCGAACTTCATTTTCGCAGTAAACCCCTGTGGGTAGTCAAAACTGTGTCGGACCAGGAATCGTCGCGTTGGTAAACCTTTTCATCCTGCGTGTGGTGATACAAGAGGTTAAGCATGTCGACGGTCCGGCGTGCTTGGCCGAAGCGTTTGATTCGTCCGAGCCGTTGCTTGTGATCCACTACTCTAATTCCGAGCAGGGGACGGCGGCCCGCGCCGTAAGTAAAGACAGGAATCAAACTCACGCGTTCGTTTCCTGGAGAGTGCGCCGTGATCCAGGAGTAACCGAAGTGCTGGCGGATCCCGCGACGTCTCGGATAAGCCGACAATGTTTCCGAGTGGCGAGAAACCACGGTGCTCAGGCCGGCCCTTAGCCCGATTGCTCCAGATAGCCCAATCTGAGGCGAATCGTTGCCCCGCCTCAACTGGGCACACGCCCAGATTTTCTGCTAACGATTCAAATGCTAAGACATCTATATACCGCGAAGTCTAAGTATGCCCAAGCCCGACACTCTCCAAGGCGCGCTTGATCTACTCGTGTTGAAAATCCTCTCGCGCCGGCCGCAGTTGCACGGCACTGCCATCATGACCGTGATCCCGGGCATGTCCGACGACGTGCTTCCCGCCGAGGAGGGATCGCTCTACCCGGCGCTGCACCGGATGGAGGAAGCCGGCTGGATTCGAGCCGAATGGATCACCAAAGACACCGGGCGGCGGGCACGCCTGTATGAATTGACGGCGGCGGCCCAGAAGCAACCTGCCGCCGAAGAGTCGCGCTTTGCAAATGTGATTCGCGGCGATCGTTTGAGCCAAGAAGTCGACGAAGAGATCCAGTCGCACATCGAAGAAGCCATCGAGCAGGGCCGCGACCCGGCCGAAGCGCGGAGAGCACTCGGCTTGACGCTACGGCTACGCGAAGAGAGCCGTGATGTCCGGCTCGCCGCTTGGCTCGACTCGCTGCGCGCCGAATAGACGCCCGGTCGCGCGTGTAAACGCGCCGGTTCGTGCCCACACCCTTGCACGCGCCCGACGTAGGTGCCTTTAGACTCCTTCAGTACATTCCCCAGAATCTCTTTTGACTGCGCGCTGTGCCGACCGTACTGCTCCTTGGCAAGGCGCTTGGTTGGTAAAGGCGCTACCGGGAAAAGTGGCCGTACTCGGCATTTCGTTCCAGCCCTACCACCCGACCACTCCCGAATCGTCGCGCACCCTTCCATAACGGGTTGTGTCCGGACACGGCGTCACTCGGCCGGAACTTCGGATTGCCCATGCGGATTCGTCTTGCAAAACACAAGGCGACAAGGCAGGAGCTGTTTCCCACAACGCCGTTTCGGGACAACAATGATCAGGAAGGATCGCTGAACTGAACACAACTTTAGTAGGTGGCTGGGACTGTGCCCGGACAATTGCATCAGCCGCGGCAAGGTTTTGAAACGCTGAACCCGCAAGGTGGCAAACCGAGGTGCCACCGACTTATAGCTGGCAGCCCAGTGTCTGTTGCGCAGCCGGAGCACCCTGGGAGCGAATTCCCGCCGCCTTTGCGCCCGGCTGGGAGCCCCCAAAGCCATCACCGCCATGGTCCACAAACTGGCACGCCCCCTGTCTCGAATGCTGAAATACGACTAGGCATACGTGGACAAAGGCATAGTCTATTACGAGGAACAATACCGTTAGCATCAAATTAAATGGCTCCAACAACAAGCCGCTGCCTTGAACCCCCAACTCGTTCCTCAACTAAGGTTGTGAGTTGAGTTTCCGGAGAGGCGAAAGGGAGCGGAAAGTGTCGGCCAGCATGTCTTTCATGACCTGCTCCGGTTTTGGCGAACGACAACCAGTTGATACTAGGCCATTCGAACCCGTTTGGATTCATTCAAAGTCGTAGCCGCCGTTGTATAATAAGCTCTATGGGGGACTGCTTCGCTTGATTGATTGAGGATGACGGGTGAGTTATCGGGCCTCTGCCTCTGGCCTCCCCCTTAGTCGACCCGACCATAATCACGCAAGCGTCCGAGAGCCGATTCGGTCAACAGACATGAGGTTGGCGGTAGCTTCGCAGGGCAAAGGAGCATGAGTTGGCGAGGTCTACTAACAGACTGAAATTGCAACTCCGTCAATTTCTTCGAGGGGCAACTCTCATGCTCATCTTGATCCCCACTGCGGGCCGCACTGAATATCCTGGGGCAGCTCAAGCCGCGTACAACGACGGAGTTGCTCTTATTCGCCGAGGCGATGTGGATGGAGCCATCGCGCAGTTCCGGCTCGCCATCAAGATCGAGCCTAACTTTGCAGAAGCCAGAAATGCTTTGGGAGCAGCTTTGGGCCGTAAAGGTGACCCTGAGGGGTCCATCAAGGAATTGCAGGAGGCGTTGCGGCTCAGGCCCAGTTATGCTGAAGGATATTACAACCTAGGGGTCGCTCTCCTTGCAAAGGGCGACTTGGACGCGGCCGTTCGCCAGTTTCGTATTTCGTTACGGCTTGACCCCAAGCAATACAAAACCGATTATAACCTGGGAATAGCTCTGCGGCGACACGGGGACCTCGAAGGGGCCATTAAGGCATTTCGGTCAGCCCTGGAACTGGCTCCTGCTGATACGAATTCACGCTATGGATTGGCTCTGGCCTTTGAGAATCAAGGCCACTTTGAGGAGTCGGTTGAGGAAATTCGCAAGGTTGTCCAGGAACAACCCGGCTACGCGGAAGGTCACTATCATTTGGCGATAGGACTGCGTAATAAGGGCCAAATCCCGGAGGCGGTCGATGAGCTACGCACAGCGCTCAAGTTGAAGCCCCATTATCCTGAGGCGCACAACATCCTGGGCCGGATCCTGAAGGAGACCGGCGACCTGGCTGGGGCCGCTGGGGAGCTCCGCGCAGCGGTTGAGCAAGACGCCGGTTTTGCCGAGGCTCGCTATTACTTGGCCGTCGTTTTGCACCAAAGGGGTGACCTGGACGGAGCGCTCAAGGAATTTCGCGAGGCCGTGAGGCTGAATCCCGACTACCGCGAAGCCCATTTTGGAATGGGAGTCGTCTTAAGGAAGTTGGGTAAGCGGGAGGAGGCGGAGGCGGAATTCCATCAAGTGGAAGCACTGCAGGAGATTTCAACCCACTTACAAGCGGCCAAGCAGTCGAACGATTTGGGATACGATCTCTGGAGCCATGGAAAACCTGACGAAGCCTTGGCAGCCTTCCAGAAAGCCTCGGAAATGGACCCGAGTTTAGCGGAGGCGCGGTACAACATCGGTGTCCTCTTAGGCCAGAAGGGCCAATTGGCGGAAGCCAAGCGCGAGTTGCTTCAAGCCATCCACCTGCGGCCTGACTTTTCACGTGCCTATTACAACTTGGGAGTCGTGCAGAAACGGCTGGGCGAAAATCAAGCGGCCCAGCAGGCTTTCGAGAAAGCGCGCGAGCTCGATCCCGCGCTGCTCGACGTCCCCTCCGGGTTCCTGGAAGCTCCACAACCTCATGCGCCGTGAAATCCGCGGCGCACCGTCATACGGGAGACACACGATGTCGCAATTCGTCAGAAGCCTCCCGAAGAGCTTCGGTCTGACGCTCTTGCTCTTGTTGATTGCCTGCGCGGCTGCCAGTTCGCAGCGAGGGACTCAGACTGGCGCGCCCGAGCTGGGTCGTGTCCGAAACCTCCTTGAGAAAGGGGAGCAGGATAGCGCCATTAAAGTCTCTCGAAAAGCAATAGCGGATCCTGTCACTGATTTGAATACCCTGCTTCAGCTTGGCCAACTTCTTGCCGAACATCAAATTCTCCCAGAGGCTCGTGCTGCGTTCACTCGCGTCCTGGAAAGAACCCCCAGGTCTTTTCCGGCGGCTTACAACTTGGGTTATGCCTACTTTCAAGAAGGCAACCTGGAACAAGCCCGAAAAAGCCTGGCGCGTTCCGTGGATTTGGATCCCGCGTCCCCTCAAGCCAACCTTCTCTTGGGGATTATCCTGGTTCGTTTGGATAAGAAACACGAAGGTCTTCTTCAACTGCAAAAGACGGAGCGGCTTGATCCCCATAATGTGGAGCTTCTGAAATTGTTGGCCATGCAGTATTCCGCGGCGGGAATGCACAAAGAAGCACTGGCTTCGCTGCGTCGAGCTCTGGCAGTCGCGGGGGCGGATCAGAACCTTTACATTTTGCTGGTGGAGAGTTACCGGCGCGCTGCTGATTTCCAAGGCGCCCTAGAGGCAGCCAGCGAGGCTATCCAGAAGTTTCCGAACTCCTCACGCATGAACTTCCTCTTGGGAGTTCGCCTGCAAGCGCTGGGTCGCTTGCCGGAGTCACGTCAGTACTTTCAGAAGTCCGTGTCCTTGGACCCAAACTTTGCGGACGGGTATATCGCCCTAGGCGAACTGGCACGCCGATACGGAAAAAGTCAGGAAGCGGTTTCTCTCTTGCAGAAAGCCCTGGCCCTACGGCCAGACTATCCTGATGCCCTGCTGGAACTGGCGAAGGACTACAAGGACCTCGGCGATTTCGGGAGCGCGGAGCAGGCGCTAATCGCAGCAGTTCACAAAGATCCAGAAAACCCCACCCCCCATCTCCTGCTATCCCAGATATATTCGGCGCAGAAGAACCTCGATAAAAGCGAGAAGGAGAGGCAAATCTTTCTGGAGCTGAAACAGAGAGCCGCTTCCCACCCAAGTGCGGTCAGCGGTCAGCGAGCAGGTGCTCCTGAGCCCAGCGATGACAAATGACAGCAACAACTTTCTGCGTTGGCTAGAAGAGCAAAGTGCGGTGACTGACCCTCCGCTCGGCCCGTTTGAGCGGGATAAGCCAGGCCCTCATTCTTCTGTTCACCACGTCTTCATAAACGGGTCACCTGCCTTGGCTCTTGCCTTGATAGTCATGTGAGCCCAATCATTGTTGGCCACCTGGGCAAAACTCCAATTGCTGAGGCCACTGGTGTGTTGGGCTAACGCTTCAAAGATACGGTGAGCAATGACGCGGTTGCCGACCCGGTTGGCGTGGACGCCGTCATAGTGGATCAACCAATCGGCGCCGCCTTCCGCCCCCCATACATCCGCCAGGATGCAGTCAAACTCCGCCGCGAGACTGCGAATGCATTCGTTGTATTGAAGGGTGAGGGCAATACTTCCTTTGCTGATGGGGGGCCAGCTCCCGTACCCGGTCATGTAATATACGGTGGTGAGCACGGTTACGGGATTACACGCCTTCTTCACATCGCGGATAATCGTGGCCATGTCCTCACGGAAATCCTTGATTGCCATTCCCCCTCGCATATCATTAAGACCATAGGCCAGGATAAAGAGGTCGGGTTTGAGATCGCTCACATCGGTTTTGTATCGTTCGATTGCGCTGGGTTTGGCCGATTGCCCGTACGATGGGCTGCGAGGCGAAATTGAGTTATTGGAAATCCCCTTGTTGTGATACTCCAGCGGTTTTTCTTGAATGTCATTGATGAGTCTGACCAGCACATCCGCATACCGGTCGTGTTCTGGATTTGGCAACCAGGGCCCGCCCTCGACCGTGCTCTCGCCCAGAATCACAAGACGCTTGAAGGGTTCCTTGGCAAGGTTCCGGGGCTTCTGGAAGCGTTCTGTCTGACTTTGCGGAGATGTGGAAGGGGTCTCGGCACGCAACGCACCCTCCAGTCTTGCAGCCACAGCCATTGAACCTCCCATGCCCACCAAACCGGCGGAAGCATTCCTCAAGAAATTCCGGCGCTTCATAATAAGCTCCTTTGTAGTTATATCTTCTGAAGTAATACTCCCAGTCACGACAAACCGGGCACTGTTCACAGGGGGGCCGCCACAGGAAGGGTGAACCTGCCCATCCTTAATAATGGCTCACCTGCGGTCGTTGGGTGACCATCGGAAGAAGCCGAGCTGGGCCGGAAGGGCGTTCGGGAATGCAGTCGGCCACACAAATGGCACGGCAACGTTCTCATACTCCGACGATTACGCCCAGGACCAACCACCGCCCCTTGCCAGGGTGAATGAGGTGGACCTTCTCTCCAGTCCAAGTGATGGCTGCCGGTTTAGGCCACCCGCAATCTGCATGCTGCTCGTGAAGATTTAAGCGCTGCCCCCCTTACTTCGAAGGAGAGCGCACACAAGAACCCGCAAAGATGCTCCAGTCGAGATTCGCAGTGATTTGTGCTATGCCCCACTTCTGCAAAAGTTCCTCCCCTGCGTGCATTGATCGACAGGCCCCGACGCGGTGCAAATCCGTGTTGACTGCCGGGCCATTCCCAAGCCAACATTCCCCCCCCCAGTGGCCCGGGGAGGGATGTTGGAGACACTTTACCTTGGCTAGAACAAGTACTTCAGCGCGAATTGTATTTGTCTTGCCCCCACCACACCTGCTGTCCCGAAGATCACCCCCGTCGCCCCGGGTATCCCTACTGTCGTATAGGGGTTTTCCAGGTTTGTGTGGTTAAGACCATCAAACAGCTCTAATCGAAACTGTATCTGCTGGTCTTCCTTAATGTGGAAGTTCTTCAGGAACGAGAAGTCGAACATTGCCGCTCCCGGACCCTGGATGATGTCTCTCCCTGCGGTCCCAAATCGATAGGGGGCGCCGACCGGGAAACAGGAGGGGTCAAACCAGAGGTTGCGGTTGGCATTACTCAGATGTCCATCGCATGTGCGGTCCGGCCGGACTCCACCCGTGTCGACATTAGCCGTGTTTTCTGGCGAAGAAGGAGTCAGATAGAAGCCGTCGTACAAGGTCAGGATCCCCGTCGATTGCCACCCCCCCACAACCTGGTTCGCCACGCCATGCGTGCCTCCCAGGAACCGCTTGCCGGAGCCAAACGGAAGCTCGTAGATCCAGCTTGCCACGAACCGGCGCGGAGTATGGAAGGAAGACAGTCCACGCTCGCCGGCGATGTTCTCCGGATTTTGTATAGTGGTAAGGTAAGAGCTGGAACTGTCGATCCCCTTGGCCCAGGTAAAGTGCGCGAGTAAGGTTAATCCCTGCGAAAACTGCTTTCTCACTAGCCCCGTAAGCGCGTTATAGTTTCCTGCCCCAAGATACCCGCCCGCGTAGTACGACAGATAAACGGGGGACACCGGGGCGGGATCGGCGCTGGTCGGAATCAACCCTGGGAAGGGCCGCCGCGACTGAAAATCCCCGGGCCCGGGGCGCGCCCCGTTGAAATAAGGGTTGGCCATAAGGTGATAGGACTCTGATCCCACATAAGTCAGCGAGGCCATAAGGTTGGAGGTAACCTGGCGCTCAACGTCGAAGCTCCATTGCTGCACGGTGACGTCCTTCTGGTTTACGTCGAACGCATAACCACTGTTCGAGGCTCCCCCCAAATGCACAAACGCGTTGGTCATGTCAAAGGACGGGCCCGGCCCCCCCAGCGAAACGGGTAAGGTGTTGACAGGACCGTCTGTATACACCCAGGGCGGATTGAACTGTAGAGCTTGAAACGCGTTTTCTACAGATTTGGAGTAGAAGATCCCCGCTCCGGCCCGAACCACTGTGCGGCCATCAGCCCCCGCAGGCCGGATAACCAGACCTATCCTCGGAGCAAAGTCCTTGTGCGGCCGAGTGCAAAGGCAATTAGGGTCAATGTTAAATCCCTGGGTTCCAAGGGAGGTTCCACTCGGGGAAGTGTCCCCTCCGGTTCCCCCCAGACCCTCGACGCGCACGATTTCATTTCCGCGTGGAATGAAGTTGGCGACCCTGCCTTGCTTCTCGTGCGTCGCGGCAAAGAACTCGTAGCGGAGTCCGATGTCGAGCGCCATCTTGAGGTTGATTTGCCACGAGTCCTGGGCAAATGCGCCGTACTGGTTGGCACGATCGTAGAATTCCTGCTGATCCTTATTGGGGATAAAGATGATCTCCCTAACCGCCGAATCGGGATACCCCAGCAGGAAGTCACCGAACCCGTCGCCGCTGTACTGGCCGCTGAAGTCGTAGCCTCCACGCGCCTGCTCAAGGTGGCGCTGGTCCTGGTGAAAGCGCACGATGCGGCCGCCAAAGGCCATCCGGTGACGTCCCCGGACGTAGTTCAAGGTGTCGCCCAATTCATAGTGGGCATACCGGAACATTTCGGGCCCGCCAAATCCAATGCCCCCAGCTTGGCCATAGCCCGCGACGGTAAACGCAGGGATCCCTGCCCCGGTATGCGGTAACTGGCCAAAAGTTGGCTGATTGCCATTGAGAGGAAAGCCCAAGTCTTGTTGGCTCACGTGCGTGAAAGAGGGGTCGGACGGGTTGGGACTGTCCCATTTGTCCTGGTTATAACCGACGCGAATGTCATTGGTGACGGTGGGCTTAAAGATATGCACCCAGTGCAGGCCGATCTGCCCTGCCGTGGCATTCGTAATGTTCCTTTCGAGGGGGAGGGTTGTGAACGGGGGAATTTCAGTGAAATACTTCTCCAGATACGCACTCCCCCAAATCCGGTCGCGATCATTGGGATTGTGGTCGATCCTCGCCTGGTAGTAATTCTGAGTCGTGGGCGCCACTGGCGAAGCGACATACGTATTCCCGGGACCATTGGGAAGCGGATATTTTGCTAAGTTCATCACATTGAGCGCAATGGGGTTGATCGCCCCAGGGTCCTCGGTGTTCAGCGTGTCGAGCCGGTTGCCCGCGATGGGATCGCCTGCCTTCAGGCCGGCGCCGGGATAGTCGACGGGCGCGAGAAGTTGCACCCCCGGCAGGAGCGACGAGAGGTCACCTTGGCGCATGGTAGCCGTGGGTACATTGACCGTCGACGTCATGCCATTTCGGATCCGAGTCCCTTCATAGCTGAAGAACCCGAACGTCTTGTCCTTGATAATCGGGCCTCCCAGGGTGGCGCCGAACTGATTCTGTCGCAAGGGAGCTTTAGTTAAGGCGAAGGAGTTCCGCGCGTCAAAGATGTCGTTCCTCACAAACTCGAACGCGCTCCCATGGAACTTATTCGTCCCTCCCTTGGAAATCATCATGACCTGTCCGATTCGCCCACCCAACTCAGGCATGTAACTGTTCTGGACAATCTTGAATTCTTGAATCGCATCAATCGATGGGTATAGAAATGTCCCGCCGGTGTTGTCCTGGATAACGCTAAAGCCATCCAGCAAGAACTCGTTGTCCTCGCCGTGGCTGCCGCCAATGCTGAAGTCGGCCGCCACAGAAAAATTCGGGGCGAAGAGCGAGGGGCAGCACGAGTTGCTCGGCACGACCGTCGGGGAAAGGAAGGCGAGTTGGGCGAAGCTGCGTCCGTCCAGAGGTAACTGGACGATCTGCCGGTTCTCAACCACCTGCCCGATGGTTGCCTCGGTGGTCTGAATAAGGGCAGCAGCACCCGTCACGGTAACGTGCTGGTTGACGGACCCCACCTCGAGCTTGATGTTGACTTCCATGACTTGGCCCACTTGTAGCACGAGACCAGTCCGTAATTCTGTCTTGAATCCCTCCTTGGTGGCCGTGACAGAGTAGCTGCCCACCCTCAAGTTGGGAACGAAATACCGCCCGGCGTCATCAGATTGAATTCGGGTCGGGACGTTCGTTTCGACCTGGGTAATCTCGATCGAAGCGGCTGGTACGGCACCGCCCGAAGAATCGCTGACGAGTCCCTCAATCGTCCCCGTCGAAATCGCTTGCGACCAAGCTGGGCGCGCCAAGCCTAGAAGGATGAGAGACGCCATCAAGATGAACATGGCGGCACGCGTCCTCTGCCGCGTTTGACGTCCGCAACTCACTAAGAAAACTGCACTTACTGGCATAAACGCCTCCCTTACTCGCTGACGTTTTTCCCAAGACCCAAGCTATGTGAGATCAGTAAAGACAGCCGACCCGAAAGGCACCCTGTGCAAGCTCCCTTTCTACAGGATATGGGGCTTAGACAGAAGTATCTTTGCGTAACGTAACGGTATCTCCGGGGGGATTGCCGACTTAAGTGACTGGGATTTTGGCGAGTGGGCTGTAAAATGAGTATAGATTCCAGGTTCGACAGGACAAGACCCGCCTCAAACTCGATTCTTGCGTTGACCCCGCTGATGGCGAGGGACCGGATGCAAATACATTCACGTGCGGCAAGTGAGGCGATCTAGGGGGGTGTTTAAGTTTGCGATTCGGTCGCGCTGTAGTCCCGTCGGATGCTCAATCCCCTCACTCGCTTGTTAAACGGATTCGCACAAGGCCAAGCCCATCATTTCTTTACAGCCTGCTCGTCATTCAATTTGTATATGAGTCTCTGCTGCGGGGGCTTATTCTTCTCCTGCGCACTAAGCATTTTGAACCGGTTGATGGCTTCAGCGCTTTTCTGGGTTTGGCCGACCTTCCCGTAAGCAATCGCCAGGTCCTAGTTGGCGGCGGGTGACTTGGCGTCGAGCTCAATGGCCCGGGCGAGATTTTGGATGGCCTCAGGGTAAGAACCCCGCGCGATGAGGATTCTGCCCCAAACAGATAGACAGGAAAGAAATTAGGGTTCAGAGAGGTCGAGCTTTCCAGCAACTTCTCGATTTCAGGGAAGCGATCGGGCTGGCCGCGAAGCAGATTGAAATCAGCGTTTGCCTGGTAGCAGTAACCCTCGGCTCGAATGTCGGGGAGGTCCAGCATCGATTCCGACAATTTCAATAAGGCCGCCCACTGACTCTCTCCTTCATAAAGCATGGCAAGCGCCCGCAGCGCTAAGGGATTCTTGGGGTCCAGCCGCAGGCTTTCTGTCAAGTATCGCTCGGCTTCTACATATTTGGATGGCCTTAAACAAGCCACGCCCAGCACGTACCGCATTCTCGCAGAGGCAGGAAACCTCTCCAGGGCTGGTTCCAGCAACAGGATAGCTGCGTCAGCTGTGTTGTAGTCGATAAAAACCTGTGCAAGCTGGAGGTAGTAATCTTCATTCCCCGGATCAAGGTGAATCGCTTGCTGGACTTCGGCGACGGCGCGCGGACCGTCCTTCAATTGGTAATGGCAAGCGCCTGCCATCGAGTGAAGCGAGGCTGAGCTGGGAACAGATTCGAGTGCAACGCCCACCAGACACAAAACCTCGGTGTATTTCCCTGCGTCAAAATTATCCTCACTCAACGCTACGATTTGGTCCCGTAAAGCCGTTTCGCCCCTCACTGCGGCTATGAGGCTTTTCTGCGCCTCTTTGCATTTGCGGCAATCAAGAAATATAAGTCCCAACTGCATATCCAGCCGGGGGTTCCACCCTTTGAGGTGTAGCGCTGCCTAGCTGTAACGCACAGCTTCAGTAAGTTGGCCGGCTTGAGTGAGAGCTCGGACCAGGCCAGGCAAGTTTGACGGTTCATGATTGGATAGATCGTAGGCTTTCTTAAGGGGTCCGACAGCCGCCGCCGGATTCTTCCCCTGCAACTCGGCATGGCCAAGGCCGGAGAGAGCAGGCACAGATCTGGGGTTCAGCTCGATCGCTCTTTTGAACTCTGCGATCCCTTCAGGAATCTTGCCGCGGGCCGTGTAATTGGCTCCGAGATTGATATGCGCTTCAACAAAGCCAGGATTGATCTTCAGCGCTTCCTGAAAGGCCTGTATGGCGTTTTCCCGTTGGCCCAATCCTTCATAGCAGATGCCGATGGAGTTAAGGCCTTGGTAGAAGTTGGGGGCCTGCGCGACAATGGCTTGAAGACCGCATAGGGCGCCGCGGAAGTCTCCCTGCTCAATCTGGGCAACGGCCTTCTTGTACTGTTCAATTATGTGTTCCTCTACGGGCGTGTGCGAGTATGCCGTGGGCAACTGTGTAATTAGACAACCCAAAACAACCACACGCAGGAGCCCCCAAGTCAGCCTCGCGGGTATCTCTCTTCGAGTCACCACTCCTCTGAGCCCCCCACAGGCCAGCCCACAAGAGAATAGACAGAGGGTCGGAACTACCTGCATGTTGGCCTATACCCACTTACATCAGTTCGGCGGACTGACTTGATCGCACCATTCTTGCGACCTTGAGTGCAGATCGAATCAGCGAACGATCTTGAAGTTTGGGCGCCTGCTGTCAAGACTCACCGGTAATCTTCAACTCGCGGCTTCTCCACCGCAGTGATGCCAAACAGGATAGGCTCGGCCCCTGAAGGGCCAGGCGAACCTATCATCTTGACCGACACAATAGGGACATCCGGCCTTGGATTTTTCCACTCACTGGCCCAGATTACAGCCGGGCGGCCGTCGGGCAACTTGCCAGCCGCCAAGGCACGCGTCAGATAGTACGGGTTGTCGAAACTCGCGTTCCAGCTTCCCACAGTCTCGTCATAGCGGATCTCGTGGGTTTGGACCAACCCATCGACATATTGAATCTCGTAAAACCCCAACAGTTCACTCGCTTCACGGGGGAATTGCGTTTGATCGCCGGCATGAATCGTCGCCCGGCCCTGGGCTGTGGCCGATTGAACAAACAGCAACGAGGCCCAACGGCCGCTGACGGGCAGTAAGACTTCAATCGGATTCTCACCCTTGCGCCGCCCAACCAAAACACAGGAATGGCCGCCATTTTTAGGTGCATCGCCAATCTCAAAGGGCATGTCGTTGTAATACCCACGGCCACTCTTGAGGCCTGACAGGTTCCAATCTTGGCCTTCCGGAGCATGGTTGAAAGCTGGGGCGAGGTCAAGAACCTCAAACCGGATGGGATTAGCATCCAGCGAAGGGACTGGGTCGTCCGCCAATAACCGGCGGATTCCCGGCATAAGCTGGGCAACCCGCTCCAATGCTGCAAGTTGTTCCGGGTAATGTACGGACCAGACCATGTTTATAGTGTAGATGGCCTCCGGGAGGTTCAATTTGCCGATTTGGAATTCCTCCAAGGCGCACCACGAGGAGATCTCCCCCCCGATTGTTCCGCCTCGTTGGACTCTTCCGGGCCAGTCCTTTTCCCAGGTGCCGAAGAAGTTGCCGATAACAAAGGTCCACCCGAGCTTCTTGAATGTCTCGTCGCCTCTTTCTTCAGACCAATTTGTAATGTGAATTTCGTTAGTGGCAGCGGCTACGATTTCCCGGGCACTTGTAGTATCGGGATGTTCGTACCGTACGACCCCGCCGGAGGTTTCGTTTCCTCCGAAACGATTGTGCCAGTCAACTAAGTGGTCCCCCCACATCCAGGTCTCAATGCCTTTCTCCTTGAGGTGCCGATAAATTTTCAGCACATCCTGGGCATAGAGTTCGCCGGGATCTTTTCCTCTACACCGCGGGCAAAACGCGTCCGCGCGCCATTCATCGTGCCCGATATGCACTCTCTTGGGGTGAAGTACGTCGATGTACTCATCGAGAACCTCGAAGAGGAGCTTGTAGGAATCCGGATTGGAGGGACAATAGGAATCTGGCCAAGCCATGTCTGGATCTTCCGCTAACTCGCGGTGCGCCGCGGTAAGGTAATAGCAATGGGTCAGGGACTGGACCTCGGGAATGATTTCCAGGCCGTACTGGTCAGCTAATGTGGCAAGGTTCTTCAGATCCTCCTTTTCAATGTAAGCACCACCTCCCACGCCAAAATGGCACGAGGCAGCGAAACGATTCGCGGTGCCAAGCGGAATCCCCTCCCCGGTTTTCCCTATGGTGTCACCATACGCGTACCACTCGTTGACCGTCCGTCGCCAGCCGACGCTGATCTCGGGATGGGTTTCGAGCCGCATTCCCCCGCCCACTTCCATGATCATTCCGTTGAACTTGTATCGGAGCAGAAAGTCTCGCATGTAACGCCGGGCATAGGGAAGCATCTGTTTGCCCGGGACAAACACGTGAACCCAGCGGATCGGCAGAAAGGGCCAATCCCTGATGGTCGCCCTCCAGACTGACACGCTTTGATGACCCCACGGGTGGACCAGTTGAATAAAAGATGATACGCCGTACAATGTACCGCGATAGTCGCACCCGGCGATTACCGCCCGATCCGCGCCAATCTGAAGCTGATATCCTTCCGGTCCCGGATTCCGCTGGGACACACCCGGCCCCGCGGCAGCAGCGATCATCGGGGAGGAAACCATCCCCACAAACACCGGGGTCTTGCCCGCAGGAGCGTGGCCGGCCACCACTGGGATCACGACCATGAATTGGTCCTCGATTAGTTCGGCCAGCAACTTCCCCGGCATTTGCGCCCGTTCATCGCCTGGTGGCACCACGATAGCGGCATTGGTGAGTAGCAACCTCTTCTGTTCGAATTTGGCTCCGCGGGGGATTGGCCAGATTGGAACCGGCGAGGAACCAGGGCCCGACTCCGTAAACGTGGGTGAGGCCAGGGCGAAAACCGGGATAAGAAATATCGTGGCAACGGCTGAGATACGTCGAGCTGACATGGCAAGACCTCGTCGAAGCTTCAATTCCCAAAGCTAACTTGTGAAACCACTGTAAGCCCACCAGGTGATGGTACCTTGTTTCACGGAGCGCCTACTTGCCCTTTGCCGCGCGGCGGGCAGCTTTTTCGACCTCCGCCATCACTTGGTGGATGTCACCCTTACCGGTGCGCGGATTCATAACCACAATCCGAAAGACTCGGCGCCCGTCCAGCACCGTCGAGCTGATGTAAGCCCTCCCGCCGGCGTTGACCTCTTCCTTAATCCGCCAATGGAGAAGGTCGGAGGCACGACCCGAGCGTGGCGCTCTGCGCAGGCGGAAACAGAGGATATTCAATTGCGGTTCGTGCACGGGTTCAAGCAGAGGCGAGTGGGTGCAATGATCATAAGCGACATGCGCCACGTCGCAGACGCGGGTTGTCAGTTCATCCCAGAGTGCACTGGAATAGGCTTTCCACGTGAGCCAGGTTTTCAAGCTATCGAAGCGCTGGGAGCAGGCGATGGTGAACTGGCCGAGGTCCGGAAATTCCCGGGGCGAGACGCTAAAAAGATACGGCGCATGCTGGTCGAAGGCAGCGCGCATATGCCGTCCATTCCTGAACAGCACGATGCTGGCGGTGAGGGGCATGAACAGCATCTTGTGAGGGTCGAAGGTAATCGAGTCCGCGCGCTCAATCTCCCGGAGGAGAAAGCGATAGCGCCGGCTGAACGCCATCCCACCGCCATGCGCGGCATCCACGTGCAGCCACGCATTTTCTCGGCGTGCCATCTCCGCCAGCGTCATCAAGTCATCGCAGCTTCCAGTGGGCGTCGAGCCACAGGTGGCGACAAGCACGAACTGGTGGAATCCGGCCCTCCGCGCCGCCCGGAACGCCGCCGGGACCTCCCGCGAGTCGGTGCGGTAGAGTCCGTCGAGCGGGATGGTAAAGACGGCGTCACTACCCAAGCCCATCATGCCGGCAGCCCGGCTGACCGTGTAATGCGTTTGAGCTCCGGCCAGAATGGCGATCCGGCCACCCCCCCGCTTCCAGGACTCTGGCGCAAGCCGGGCGCGCGCCGCCAGCAGAGCCGTAAGGTTCGCAAAACTCCCGCCCGGCACGCTCCTGCCGTCCGCTCTGGCGGGATATCCAAAAAGGTGCTTGAAGTCATCGATTAAGTCGCGGTCGATGGCAGTTGCCGCCGGTGACATCTCCCATACGGCGAGGCTGTTGTTTAGTGCCGCCACGACGGATTCAACCAGCGCCGCGAGCGGAATAGGTGCAGCCACTTGTTGCGCCACATAGCGCGGATGGGCCAAGTGGAGACTCGTTTCGATGACTTCCGCGACGATTTTCGCTGCATTTTCCGCGCTGACTCGACTCCGGAGCAGCCTCCTGACCCCCGCGAGGCAGTTTGGATCGCGAACCGGGCCTTCCCATCTCGTCAATGCGCGGGCCGTCAAGGCCCCCAGGTCCCGCGCCTGTTGTCGAACCCTGGCCGGGTTCCATATTTGGAGGTCCAGAGAGTCGTTCGTCATCGCCACCTGCTCCGGGTATTTTGTGAGTCCCCCTACGGAAGAAATCCTGTCAGGGGCTGAGGCAATGCTCCGCAAAGGGCTAATCCGGGCATTGGATGCAACGTGCCGCCGTAGGAGACTTTGTCCGATGTTCTAACTGGTTTAGAAAACATACATCAATCGAGACCAGGTCGCCCTCGACCCAGGCATCCTGACCTGCATAAGGGACGCCAGCCTGCCCATGGCGAAATGGCGTTGCGCCCTAAAGGGTTCCTTTCAGTCGCGTGTCCTCGTTCATATACAGGAAGAACCTGGGTTGAGTCCAGTAAATCCAGGTAACGTTTCCGTATCATTAGCGGAGTCGGCTCAGATCGCTCTCTCCCTCATCAGTGGCAGAGTGGCTTGCCCGGGACAGGAACGATAGGACATCGTCTTGGTGGCAGTTCATAAAGGGCTTGCATTTTGCCAGCCCTGTGCTTAGATTGAAGGGAAATCCGAGGCGTTCAGGCAGCTGAGGAGCCCCGGGAAAAACGGGTGCGTTTCTAAACACAACTTCAAGGGCTGTCCCGCTAAGAGTGTGATGGCGGGTGGCTTTGGTATTTGTAGCGTCGGGTCGGCGTCGCACAGCGCGAAGGGCATGCACAACCCCACCAGGCAAGATCGAGAGAACCCTGCGAAGGGGGACGCCGGTCCGGCCTCCCAGACTCCGGTTGCGCCGGAGTTTGTACAGGCTGAACTTGAAAGAGTCTTGGCAAGCAAGACCTTCAGTAGCTCTCCACGTCTCAGCCGTTTCCTAAGGTTCACCGTAGAGCAGACTATCCAAGGGCACAAAGACAAGATCAAAGAATACCTCCTAGGGGTTGATGTGTTTGACCGCGGGCGGTCCTATGATCCTCGAATAGATCCCATTGTGCGAGTGGAAGCAGGCAGGCTGCGGACCAAGCTCCAGCAGTACTACATATCCGAGGGTGCGTGTGCTCCTCTGGTTTTCGAACTCCCCAAGGGAAGGTACATACCTAGCTTTCGCACCAATGATTCTCCGCAGGCTGGTAATGAGCGCCACTTGCCTCGATTTTGGCGACCCCTAGGATTCCAGGGCATATCGTTGTTGGTGATCGGGCTCCTGGGGCTTGGAATCATGCTCTATTGGATTGTCCACTCGTTATCCCGGAAGCGCTCTGACTTTAACTCTGCTGCGGCAGTTGCGGGCGCGCCAATCGATAAGGCGCAGAACATATCCCGGGGTGGGGTGTCGTCCATTGCGGTCCTCCCTTTTGAGGATCTGAGCCCGCAGAAGGACCAAGCCTACTTCTGCGATGGAATGACCGATACCCTCATTAACGCCTTGACCAAAGTGGCGGGATTGCGTGTAGCGGCGCGTACCTCAGCGTTTTCCTTTAGGGACAAACAGGTGGACATTGGGACGATTGGGGAAAAGCTCCATGTGGGGGCGGTACTCGAAGGGAGTGTTCGGAAGGCAGACAAGAGGCTGAGAGTCTCAGCCCAACTGGTCAATGTGTCCGACGGCCTGAACATTTGGTCTGAGGTATACGATCGGAACATTGAGGACATCTTTGCCATACAGGATGAAATCTCCTGGGCGATTGTCAACGCTCTTGAAAACAAACTCGCGGAATCTTCTGGAACAGGGAAACAACTCGCCAAGACATATACTCGGAATCCGGATGCCTACGCTCTCTATTTGCGGGGCCAATACCACCTGGCGCAGATGACCCGTCCTGCGATCGACAAGAGCATGAGCTACTTCACCAAGGCCATTAAGGTAGATCCGAGCTACGCCCTGGCCTATGCGGGGATGGCCGAAGCGTACAACCTTCTGGGGAATTTGAACTTTTCACCTCCCCATGAGGTTATGCCGAAGGCGAAGGCAGCAGCATTGAAGGCTCTAGCGATTGACGAGTCACTCGCTGAGGCACACGCCGCGCTGGGGCTTGTCAAGTCAACCTATGACTGGGATTGGCAGGGCGCCGAGCGGGAGTTTAGACGCGCCATCGAGCTTAACCCGGGCTATGTATCCGCTTATCAATGGTATGGGTTGACTTGCCTGGCATCGACGGGCCGCATGGGAGAAGCCCTGGCCGCCATCTCGCAAGCCCGGAGCCTCGACCCGTTATCGCTGCTTACCAATACCAATCTGGCGACCGTTCTCCTGAGGCTGGGTCGGTACGACGAAGCTATCCGAATTTACATGGAAACCATCGACCTTGAACCGGGATTCTTCTGGGCATACAGAGATTTGGGGTTAGCTTTGTACGAGAAACATTCGTTCCGGGATTCCATCAATGCCCTCGAAAAGGCGAATACAATTTCCAATGGAAACCCTGGGGTCATGGCAGCACTTGGCTACTGCTACGGTGCAACCGGCAACACGCCCAAAGCGCAGCATATCCTCAATGAATTGAAGGAGCTTTCGAGGAAAACCTACGTGCCTCCGTACCATGTGGCGGCAGTCTACGTGGGCCTTGGCAATAAGGTACAGGCGCTGGAGTGGCTGGACCGAGCCTATGAAGATCGTTCCATATGGATGAATGGAATTGGAGTGGACCCGTTGTTCGCCAGCTTGCGCAAAGAGCCGCAGTTCATCGCCATATTGAAGGGAATGGGATTGGAATAGTAAGCGGAGAGCCACTCCTAGACTCCGGAATTTGGGTTTCCCCTATCGACCAGACCGCCCGCCCGCAACCCTTGAGAAGAGAAACTACAAGGGTCCGGGGAGCGACACCGCGGGAAGAGCTCTTGCTTCTTCCCACCATCAACTAGCAAAGGTAGATTTACCGTAACTTTACGTTGTTGTACTTCCCCTAACCGCTCACCAGCCGTACAGTCGGTTCTACGCTGCTGAGGTACAGCCAAAGGCCTGGTTGGGCGGAGGTGCAATGCG
>PMYF01000018.1 GCA_003171295.1 Acidobacteriota bacterium
CGCGTGGACTTGTCGAAGAACATCAGGAAGATGGTTTTATCGGGCAAATAGCGATGCGCAACGCCCCCTTTGAACTTACGCTTCAAATCGGCGGATACGTCGAGCAGGATTTCGATCTCTGCTTCGGTGTATTCTTCTGTAGTGATGTAGTCCTTGCCTTTAAACAGCGCCTTTCTCGTTTCCAATGCACACCTCTTTCTCGAAACCTGCCGAGTTGACAAAAGTTCACCCGCGTGGAACCTGCTACCGATTCTTGCAGCAGCACCGGCAGCGGGATGGGTTTCAGTTCAGCTATTCAAACCTTCCAGCGTGGCGACGTACGCCAGTGGGAAGGCAGCATAGAACTGCGCCGCTTCCACCAAGTGGCGGATCGGGACGCGTTCGATAACACTATGTGCGACGTCTTCTTCACCGGGACCGAAGCCGATGGTCGGCACACCCATAATTCCCATCGAGCCGACGCCGTTCGTGCTGAAGATCCACTTGTCCACAACTGGATCGGCGTTGTGGAGCGTTCGATACGCCGCAACGGCCGAGCGCACCAGCAAATGGTCTTCTTCGAGCACCCACGTTGGAAAGTACTTCTGCATCGGATACGTGAGGCCGGTATAGCTGGGCGTCTCGTACCGCAATACCTCGATCTCCGCGCCTTGCGTCGCCGGCAGCGCTTTCACCTCGGCGACCGCGCTGTCGAGCGTCTCCCCAGCGGTGAGCCGGCGGTCAAGGTGGATGGAGCATGCGCCAGGCACCGCGCATAGGGACGGAGACATCGAGCGAATCTCGGTGACGGCGATCGTTCCCTTGCCGAGAAACGCATCGTCGCGCAAACGCGTGTTCAACTCCTCGACCTGCGCGATCAGCGGGGCTATCTTGTAAATCGGATTGTCGCCCCGCTCCGGCGCGCTGGCATGACACGAACGTCCGCGCATGTGAACCTCGATCTCCATGCGCCCGCGATGTCCGCGGTACACGCGCAGATTGGTTGGCTCCGTAATCACCACGCACTCCGGCCGGATACCGTCTTCCTTGAGAATATAGACCCACGGCAGGCCGTCGCAGTCTTCTTCCTGCACCGATCCCACAACCCACAACGTGTAGTCGCCTTCCAGTCCTAAATCCTTTATCATCTTGCCCGCGTAAACCATGCTGGCCATGCCCGCGCGCTGATCGCTGGCGCCGCGTCCGTAGATGAAACCATCCTCCACTTTGCCTTTGTACGGATCCCAGGACCATTCCTTCGGATCGCCAACACCGACGGTGTCGGTGTGCGAGTCCATCATGATCACGTGTTTGCCTGAGCCGATGCGTCCCAGCACGTTGCCCATGCCATCAATGCGGATCTCGTCGAAGCCCACGCGTTCCATCTCCTGCTTGATGCGCTGAACGACAGGACCTTCGTGAGAACTTTCGCCGGGAATGGCGACCAGGTCGCGCAGAAAGCGGACCATATCCGCTTCCAGCGCGTTTGCGGCGGCGAGTAAACGCGCGGAGTCAATCGTAATTTTGGCAGGCATGTTGATCCTTCTTATTCACCGGAAATAATGTAGCTACCATTCAACCACTTCTGATGGAGATAGGTCAACTATCTTCATGCCCCGAATAGCTTTGGCACTTATTGATTCGGCCCAGAAGTTCTGAAACGCTGTACCCCATCCATTCCGCGCTTTTTGCGGAATGGGTGGGAGGGAGTGTTGTATTTCTTTGGGGCCAGATCAGTAATCAGCGCTTGGCGCAGGGCAAAAAGTTGTTGGCTCCGTTCTGCTGTCATCATTACTGGGATGCTCCTGGTGTTACTGCTGTGCTTGCCCGCGGTCTCAACGGCGGTAAGGAGTGTCTTTGAGAGGAAGGCTGTTGCGGAATTTTCCATCGCGATTGAAATACGCGGCTGCCACAGCGGGCGCCGTCGTCAGCATCACAATCTCCCCCACGCCCTTTGCCCCGTAGGCCAGCGTCGCGGAGTTCTTCTCAATCAGGTGGCAGACGATCTCCGGAACCTGCGACGCTCGCATCAGTCCAAGAGTGCCGAAGGTGACGGCCGGCGCGCCGTTGCGGAGGGTAAACTCCTCAGTCAGCGCATATCCCAATCCCATCACAATGCCGCCTTCAATCTGTCCTTCGACGCCATTCGGGTTGATGGCTTTGCCCACGTCGTGTGCGGCGACTACCTTTTGGACTTTTCCATCGTTGCCGAGAATGACTACGTGACTGGCGTACCCATACGCAACGTGGCTGACCCGGTTCGGTTTGTCTGAGGTCATGGGATCGGTGACGCAATCGTACTCGCCATAAAACTCATGGCCTTCCAGTTCGGCCAGTGAATGTTTGTCCAACTCCTGCTTCAGCGCAACCCCGGCCCGGCGCGCTGCCTCGCCGGTGATGAGCGTCTGCCGCGATGCCGTGCTGGTTCCGCTGTCAGGTGTCACCATCGTGTCCGGCTCATGCACGCGGATTTTGGAACCGGCGAGTCCCGTGGCTTCGGCGACGATCTGCAAGACCACAGTGGCTATTCCCTGGCCCATGCAAGCCGCGCTGGTGCAGATGACGACTCGGCCGCCCTCAACTTTCAATTTCACTCGTCCGACATCATGCACGCCGACGCCTTTGCCGCTGTTCTTGAAGGAGCAGGCGAT
>PMYF01000721.1 GCA_003171295.1 Acidobacteriota bacterium
ACCATGGCGGTGACCATGGTGATCGGGAATGATCCCAAAATCAACGCCTCGCTCTTTGCCCCCGCCTATTCCATCGCGGCAGTGATTGCCAACGAGTTCACGGAAGCCACGGGTGATTTGTATCTCGAAGCCTTGATCGAGTTGGGGCTCGTACTCTTTTTGCTCACTATGCTCATTAACGGGCTGGCGCGTCTGGTGGTTATAGCGACCACGCAAAAAGGGGCTGCACACGAATGAGCTTTCGCACCCGCTGGCGCAAATTCTTGAATGTCGTCATGCTCAGCCTCACCGGTGTGTGCGCCCTGGCCACGGTTTCTGTCCTCTTCTTCATTCTGGGTTATCTCCTGTGGTACGGCGGCAAGTCGCTTAATTGGGCTTTCTTTACCCATTTGCCCACGCCGGTAGGCGAAACCGGCGGTGGAATGGCCAATGCCATCGTAGGCAGCGGCAAGCTGCTGCTGCTTGCTTCGCTGGTGGGTGTCCCCGTGGGCATTCTGGGGGGTGTTTATCTGGCGGAATTCGGAGGGCATACGTTCTCGTTTGTCGTCCGCTATACGACGGACCTGCTCAACGGCGTGCCCTCAATTGTGATAGGAATCTTCGCGTATACGATCATTGTGCTGCCCATGCACCATTTCTCGGCGCTAGCGGGTGGCATGGCGCTGGGGGTGATGATGATTCCCATCGCGGTGCGCACCACGGAGGAGTCCTTGCGCGCGGTCCCGGGAACGCTGCGGGAAGGCGCCCTGGCGCTCGGAACGAGCAAGTGGAAAACCGTGGCGACGGTGGTCATGCCCGCGGCCATGCGCGGCATCGTCACGGGCGTTATGCTCACCCTGGCTCGCGTAGCGGGCGAAACCGCTCCCCTGCTTTTCACCGCCTTCAGCAACCGCTTCTGGAGTTCGGGCTGGAATCAGCCCATCGCCTCATTACCGGTGATGATCTACACCTACGCGATTGCTCCCTACGACGATTGGCATCGCCAAGCCTGGGCCGCCGGGCTGGTTCTCTTGGGGTTAGTGCTGGTGGCTAATATTGGGGCGCGTCTGGTGGTTTCCAGGGGGATATCTTTCGGGAAGGCCTGAACCGTGACTCCAGCATCGAGTGTTTCGACTATGGTGAAAACGACTGAA
This sequence comes from Acidobacteriota bacterium, assembly GCA_003171295.1. Lineage (GTDB taxonomy): Bacteria > Acidobacteriota > Terriglobia > UBA7540 > UBA7540 > Bog-366. The sequence continues at coordinate 1,134 of PMYF01000721.1, forward strand.
GAGTCCCGCCTCACGGGGCATGCCGCGGGAACAACCCCCGCATGGCCGAGCGACCTCAAGATGCGCGCGACCGGGCTGGATTTCTATTACGGGGGCCGGCAGGCGCTTTATTCGATCGGCTTGCAGGTTTCCACTGGGCGCATCACTGCCCTCATCGGCCCCTCGGGTTGCGGCAAGACCACCTTTCTGAGGATTCTGAACCGGATGTATGAGACGGTGCCGCACGCCCGGGCCGAGGGCGAGGTTCTCCTCGACGGCGAGGACATCTTTGCGCTGGACGTCGTCGGTCTGCGGCGAAGAGTGGGGATGGTCTTCCAGAAGCCCAACCCGTTTCCCAAGTCGATTTTCGACAACATTGCCTATGGGTTGCGCATCAATGGCTTGCACAGCCGCGGCACGCTGGCGGAAGCAGTGGAGCAAAGCCTGCGGCGGGCCGCCCTCTGGGAGGAAGTCAAGGACCAACTGCATAAGTCCGCCTACGCCCTCTCGGGAGGCCAGCAACAGCGCCTTTGTATCGCGCGGGCATTGGCGGTCGAGCCGGAAGTGCTGCTGCTCGATGAGCCCTGCTCAGCACTCGATCCCATTGCCACGGCCAAGATTGAAGAGCTGCTGTTTAACCTGAAGGACCTCTGCACCATGGTAATCGTCACCCACAACATGCAGCAGGCGGCGCGGACCGCTGACTACACGGGATTCTTCCTGATGGGGCGGCTGATCGAGTTCAACAAGACCGCCGTGATCTTCAAAACGCCGGCGCGGAAAGAAACAGAAGATTACATTACCGGCCGGTTCGGCTAAGATTCGGCTTGCAGGAAGAAAGGGGAATCCACGCTTGCGCCATTTTGTTGAGGAACTCGACTACTTGCGAAGCCGCCTGCTGGAGATGAGCGGGTTGGTGGAAGACTCCGTTCACCGGAGTGTTCTCTCCCTTGCCGACAAGGATCCGCTGCAGGCCCAGCGGGTTCTCCAGAACGAAGCGGCGATCAACCGCATGGAGATCGAGATTGACGACCTCGCCACACGGCTCCTGGCCCTGCAGCAGCCGATGGCTACGGACCTGCGTTTCATTACGGCTGCCATCAAGATCAACAACGACCTCGAGCGCATGGGAGACCTGGCCGTCAATATCGTCGAGCGCTCTCTCTCCCTGATTCACGAGCCCTTGCTGAAGCCTCTCATTGACATCCCCCTGATGGCGGACCGTGTCCAGGCCATGATCCGCAAGAGCCTCGATGCCTTTGTGAAGAGAGACGCGGACCTGGCTCGTACCGTGCTGGTTTCCGACGACGCCGTGGATGAGTTGCGCGATGCCGTCTACGAGGAATTGGTCAGCTACATGGAGCGCGACCCCAAGACGGTTCGCCAGGCGGTCAACCTGATGTTCGTGGCGCGCAACCTGGAACGGCTTGCCGACCACGCCACCAATATCGCCGAGGATGTTCTCTTCCTCGTGCAAGGCGTGGACGTTCGCCACCACGCTGAGACCCGCGAATAATTTTCCGTCTCAGAGCCTGAGGGCATCCTGCCTTAGTGCCGCCCCAGGGGGCGGCCTGGGCTGTGGCCGCGCCAAGGCCAAGGCCGGGGCAACCCCCCGGCCCGACATCCCGTGCCAGGACTCATCCAACCCTGGGGCTAAACCGGCATCGAAGAAGAATAAGGCCCCCTCGTCCTGCAGGTGATTTTATCTTTGACTGGATTGGCCTTTTGATGGTGAAATGAATGGACCAGCCTCGATCGTGCGTCTTGCTGGGACGGTGGGTCAACGCTTGGGGGAAATAGGAATGAAGCAGAGAATCCTGGGCATGCTGACGGCTTGCTCGCTTATGCTGGGCATGGCGTCACCGTTCTTCGCGCAGCAAGAGAGTTCCAGTATCGACGAGATCACAGTCCCTGAAGGCACGGAATTTAAGCTGCAATTGCACACCACCATTAATTCCAAAACCTCCAAGGCCGGCGACAGAGTTATGACCACATTGATTGATCCGGTGGCGGTCGAGGACCGCGATGTTCTGTCCAAGGGCGTCCGCGTCGATGGCCACGTGGGCGAGGTCAGGCCGGCGGCACGAAAGGGCAAGGGTGGTTTTCTCACGGTGGTTTTCGACACCGTAGAACTTCCCAATGGCCAGAAAGTGGCGATCCTGGGCTCTTTGACCGAGGTTTTTTCCAGCGAAAGCGGCAGCGACCCCAACGTTGGCCCAGAGGGTGAACTCAAAGGGCACGGCGCCAATCGCAAGGAGCAGATCCTTGTCGCGGCGGCCCCGGCAATCGTCGGCGCTGCGGTGGGTCCAGGTACCGCGATCATGCTGGGGACTGCTGGCGTTCTAACAGCGGTATTACTCCCCAGGGGCAAACAAGCTACTTTGGCCGCGGGCTCGCTGGTGGGCATGCGCTTAGACCGCGACGTTACCCTGGAACTTCCCTCCGCCGGAAAGTAGCAGCCAGATTCCCTTTCCAGCAAACCGATGAGCGGTGTGCCCGTGTGAGAAGCGCACCCGCTAGCGCCGGTCTATGGCCCATAAGCGCTAAGATAATAATTGCCTTTTTCCTGGAACCGAGCTAAGTTGAGGCATGTCAACG